>URZR01000079.1 GCA_900552425.1 uncultured Collinsella sp.
TCACCGATCTTGCCGGCATCATGAAGAAGTACCCGCAGGTACTCGTCAACGTGCATTCCGACAACAAGGCTGGTCTGGACGATTGCCAGCCCATCTGGGATGCCGTCGCTGCTGCCGAGAAGGAACTTGACGGCCGTGGTCGCATTCTGGTGCGTCCGAGCGGTACCGAGCCGCTGGTCCGCGTGATGGCCGAGGCCGAGACGCACGAGCTGACCCAGCGCGTTGTCGACGACATCGTCGAGGTTGTCAAGCGCGAACTTCCCTAATGGTCAAAAACGAGTGCCAAGTGGTAAACTGTTAAGGCTATTTTGGTCGATTGGTATGTCCGAGGGGGAGCATGTTCACTAAAGTCCTAAGGTCTTTTGGTATGCGTGGTCGAGTCCTTACGCTGGATGCTCCCATCTCGGGCGACGTCATTCCGCTTTCCGAGGTAAACGACCAGACATTTGCCACCGGCCTTTTGGGCCAGGGCGTGGCGATTCAGCCTACCGGCACGCGTGTGATTGCACCGGCTGATGCCAAGGTCGAGGCCATTTTTCCTACGGGACACGCTGTTGCGCTTAACACGGTCGATGGCTTGGACGTGCTCATCCACGTTGGTTTGGACACTGTTCAGCTCGAGGGCAAACACTTTACCGTACATGCGCAAGTGGGTGACATCGTCCATAAGGGCGATGTGCTCATTGAGTTCGATCGCGAGGCAATTGCTGCCGAGGGCTACGATGTGACGGTTCCCATCTTGGTGTGCAACTCCGTTGAGTTCTCGAGTATCAAGGGCTCCGTTGGCGTGCATGTCGAAGAGATGGACCAGCTCATCGTTGCTCGCGAGCGCTAGCAAGTGCACGTGGCCATTAGCCTACAATTCAAACACGTTTACGGAGGGCGCCCTTGAAAGAGGACGCCCTCCGTGGCAAGATGGGATTTGTCCGAAGCTAAACGGCTTTGGGTCACCGTGGACGGGCAGGGGCCTCGACGCGGCTAGACACGAGACACATACATTACGCGACCTCGCCCTGGTGGCCGCACACGTTGGTTGCGGCCGACGCGGGCCGCGGGCAAGTGCTTGTAAGGGGAGCCTTGCCTCTCTTGTACGAGAAAGGACGCGTAATGAAGATCATTAAAGCTAAAGACTACGAGGATATGAGCCGCAAGGCCGCCAATATCATCTCGGCACAGGTTATCCTCAAGCCCGATTGCGTGCTGGGTCTTGCCACCGGCTCCACCCCGATCGGTGCCTACAAGCAGCTCGCTGCTTGGTACGAGAAGGGCGACGTCGACTTTGCCGAGGTCAGCACCTACAACCTGGACGAGTATCGCGGCCTTTCGCACGACGATCCCCAGAGCTATCACTACTTCATGCGTGAGAACTTCTTCGATCACATCAACATCGACCTGAACAACACGCATGTGCCCGACGGTTCCAACCCCGACGCCGCCGCTGCCTGCTCTGAGTACGACAAGATCGTCGCCGCCGCCGGTTACCCGGATCTGCAGCTGCTCGGCATTGGCAACAACGGCCACATCGGTTTCAACGAGCCCGATGACCACTTCTCCAAGGGCACGCACTGCGTCGACCTCACCGAGAGCACCATTCAGGCCAACAGCCGCCTGTTCGACAGCATCGACGATGTTCCCCGTCAGGCCTACACCATGGGTACCCAGACCATCATGTATGCCCGCATGATCCTAGTCGTCGCCAACGGCGAGGCCAAGGCTCAGGCCGTGCATGACATGTGCTATGGTCCGGTTACGCCCGCGTGCCCGGCTTCGATCCTGCAGCTGCACACCAACTGCGTTGTCGTTGCCGACGAGGCCGCCCTTTCGCTCTGCGAGTAGCGCGAATCCTGCATCTCGACATAGCCTTGCCTAAGGCCTCCGCTTTGCGGGGGCCTTTTTGTTATCCCTCTCCGCCCGCTTGACCAAAATCTTGCCGCAAGCTTGACGAATGCCGGATGCCCAACAGCTTGATTCATTCCATACCAGATTCTATGCAAAAATGCCACTAAAAGGTCGTAGACGGTAGCGGGTGCTAGGCGAGTTGAATGACATAGCTGAACCTTGTTCATTTGCGTTACACTGCCGCTTAGATGGGACAAGCTGACAAGCTCATTTACCTGCTTAAAGACCGATTAGTCGGGGGATTAATAACAATCGGCCCTCGCTGTACAAAAACTTGCCGCTTGCGTACCAAAAGACAACCTAGAACACAAGGTCGCTCTATTCATAGCGCGGCTTGTATGGTCTTGCGGTTACAGTGTCCATACGGTCGAGTTGAGGAGCGGGCATGGTAAACGATTTGGGCAGTATGGACGACCTCGAGCTGATGCCGCTGGGCGGTGGCTATATGGTGCGACGCGAACGCTTGATGAATGAGCTTCTCGCCAAGGGCCGAAAGGCCGGCATCGTGGTTCTTTATGCGCCCGACGGGTTTGGGAAGACCTCGGTGCTGCTGCAGTACACCTATGAGGTTAAATGCGACCCGACGCGAGGCCCCGTGCGGATTATCGAGGCCGATCGCGCCACTGGGCGCGAGGTGTTTATGCAGCTCGAGGTGGTTACCGAAGAACTCAAAGACAAACCGCACTCCCTTATCGCGATTGATAATGTGCCAAACCTCGATCAGCACGATACCGAAGACCTCATCGACAGGATTCGCGGCCTGCGCGCTATGGGGGTGGGGGTCTTTATCTCCTGCCGTCCTTCAAATCGTCAACTGATTCATGGGCTGGGCGATTCGGTTAAGATCAATGCGCAGATGCTCAAGGTGCATGCCTATGAGTATTCGGCGTGGGCATCGGCGTTTTCGATCAGCACATCGCTCGACTTCTATCAGCTTACGCAGGGCGTGCCCGAGCTCGTCTCGGCTATGCAGTCGGGACTATACGGGCAGGGAGACGTTGCCCAGATGCTCGAAAACGAGATCGTCAATATCTACGGCGCGGCACTTGTTGATCTGGCGTCGCTCGAGAACAACGCCCTGTTTAGCGTGGCATGCTTGATGGTCTTAATGGGTGAGGGCAATATTTCGGAGCTCGAGGCTTGCGGTGTTAGGCTTTCGGCGATTGACCAGTCCTATCTTGTCCGCGATTATCCCATTTTTGGCGTTGATCCGGCAGACCGGAGCTTTACCTGCTTGGGTACCGAGGACAACGCACGCCTACGATTGCGCAAGCTGGTCGCCGAAATTCGCCCCGAACTCGTTGTGCGGGCGGCGCGTATATTGATTAAAGCGGGGCGCTGCGATATCGCGATGGACCTCGCCGACGCGTTTTTGGACCGCAGTGCGGTGTTGGAGTTTGCCGGGCAGTATGGGGTCGATCTGGCCCTGACAGGGCATGGAGGGGATGTCTGCCGCGCGGCGCTGGGAAAGTCCGAGGCAGATGGCCAGGCATCGGAGCCGACGCCTGACGAGGCGCTCGGCATCTATCTGGCGGCGGTGAGCGTCTCCAATACAAAGCTCGCGCGGTATATGGCCTCAATTATCGAGCGTGCGGGCGAGCAAGCGATTTGCGAGCTCGATCCCGTGTCGTGGAAGGTGGCGCACGCGTTTACGGCCGCCTGTTATGGAGATAGCGGTCTGGGGCTTCCGGCAAGCCGTACAGCGTTGGAAAGTGAGGCGTCTTGTGCCGCACTCGACATGCTGTCCGCTCATGTCGAGATAAAGCATGGGCTGACCGAGCGGGCGAAGGGCGGTGAGATCCTCGCGGGGCTCAAAACGGATAAGGCCTACGATTGCGAGCTCGATATCGCGGGGACGTTTGTGCGGGCGGACCGCATGTTGACGGAGCTATTTGATGGATCGTATGCGGGGGTCGATGAGCGTGATGACGAGATGGCCCTGACGCTCGAGGCACTCGAAGCGCGTGGAATCCGAGCGCTCGCCATCTGGGTGCGCATGGTGTTATCGGCGCGGCGCCTGCTTGCCGGCATGCCGGTGACCGACGAGCAGGCATTCAATGAGCTCGACCGTTTTGCCGTGCGCGTGCGTGACAATCAAGTCCAGTTGTTTGGCTTGATACTGGAAGGCTGGCAGTCGCTGGCCGAGGGGCGTCCGGTCAATGCCAAATTCCGTGCGGTGCAGGTGCTCAGGCTTGCCGAGGAATCGATTGGATACATACGCGACAACGCACTGCTGCTAGAGCGCGCGGCGTACTTACGCAATACATCGATGGTATCGGTGCGCGAAGAGGCAGAGCTGCTCGATTTGAGTCGGACGCAGGTCGGTGGTGCCGAGGCTTGGATGGTGGCGCTGCATTTGGCCTGTGCGGGCCGAGATAGCGACCTTGCAGCCTGGATGTCCATGAACCGCCCAGGGATTTTGGATCCGTCGTATCGGCTGTTTGCGCGTCTTGCGATGCATTGTCTGGGTGAGCCGGCTGCTAGAATTCGAAAGAAGCTCCCGGTGCGCGAGCTGTCGCGATATTCGCTGCGTGACGACTTTGAGGGCGAAGGCGAGCGTCTGTTCCAGGCCGGTGATGCCGAGGGTGTCGATGCGATTGGCCATATCGAGATCCGCATGTTTGGGGCGTTTCGCGCCGAGCGCGACGGGTTTCCCATCACGGATAAGATGTGGCGCCGCAAGAAAGCGGCGACGCTTGCCGAGCGGCTTGCGCTGGGTATGGATGCGCTGGTCGACCGCGAGACGCTGGCTATGGAGCTGTGGCCCCATGCCGAGTTCAATAGCGCTCGTAACAATCTGTACTCGACGATATCGCGCCTGCGTTCGGCCTTGGGGCCGACACCGGACGGCAAGTCGTGTGTGCTGATCCAAAACGAGTGCATTGGGCTTAACGGCGATTACGTCAAGACTGACGTGCGGTTGTTTGATCAGATAAGCCGCGAAGTTTTGGGAAATCGCACAGGTGCGCGCGGACCCCATCTGGTCGAGCTGTGCCTTAAGATCGAGCAACTCTACGCCGGCCCGTTGTATGTTCCCAATGGCTGTAATCCCACCTACTTTTTGCGTATGCGACGCATTATGGAATCGAAGTATATCGACTGCATGATTCGGGGCGCGAATGCCGCCCTAGAAGAAAACGACCTGCAGTCGGCGGTATGGCTGGTGGAGTCGGGGCTGCGGCAAGAGACGGCGCGCGAGGACATGGTGCGTTGCGCTATGCGCGTCTACGGTGCGGCGGGGCGACGACGCGATATCGTCGAGCTGTACAGTGGACATATGCATCACCTGAGGGAGCAGGTCAATGGCGTGCCCGAGCCCGAGACGCGGCGTCTGTACGAGCGCTTGGTGGAGGGCAGGCTCAACCGCGTGCTCGTCGAGCGATAAAAAATGAGCGTCCGAATTGCTCGGACGCTCGCAAGCTTAATGTATGTTGGCTCGCCGGATCGTTGGCTCTTAGACGAGCTTAATCTTCTCGATATCCTTGCGCGAGGACTCGCGATACAGCGAGAACTTGCGGCCGATAACCTGGACGACCTCGGCATGGCAGCGATCGGCGAGCTCTTCGGCGGCCTCGCGGGCGGAAAGGCTGGAGCCGTCCAGCACGGAGCACTTAACGAGCTCGTGCTTCTCCAGGTAGGCGACCGTCTGCTCGACGGTGCCCTCGTTGATATCGGACTTGCCGATGATGATGGCGGGGTTGAGGTGATGGGCCATGCTGCGAAGCTGCTTGACCTGGGCTCCTGTCAGTGCCATGGGTTCTCGCTTTCTATGTATGGGGCGCCCCGCGATGGGGCCTTAATCTACGTGAGCTGTCCCACGATAGCGCAGGAACGGCGCGGTGTGGGGCGTGTTTGCCCAGTTCAAAAAGAATGCGGATGCCGAGCGGGAGAACAGCGCGGGTTACAGGCGGACGTGTACGGCGGCCGAAAGCGGTCTATGGACGGCCCTAAGAGACCGGCTCCCATGCAATAAACGCCCAACGGACCTTGCGGACGTGGTCGAGCATGTAGCGTCCCTGCGGCACGCCCTTGGACCCCGGCTCGCCAGCATGGGGATTTTCAGTCATATGCTGAGCAACGTAGTCGCGCAGACGGTCGATCTTATCCTCGTTACCGCGCTCGAGCATGCGGGAGAAGTCCGCCACGCCCGCCTCAAGGCTATCGAAGGTATCGCGACGAGGCGATTCAAAGTACGTAACCTGCGGCAGGGCACCCATCTGAACGAGGATATTAAAGGCATACACAAAGCCATTACTGCAGGTAACCGAGGCACCGATGGCGTTCATCAGGTGCAGGTCATAGCGTGGGCTGGAGTTGGCGACCATCGTAACAGCACAACGCCGACGAGCCGTTCGATCAAGCTTGGCAAGCGCGCCTTTTAGGTTGGTCGTGGTGACAGAACGACTGGCAAAGGCAACATCTACCGCTTTCGTGACCGGTCCAACCAAATCCCAGTCATCATCCCAAGCAAGCTCAAGCGGTGTAATGCGATCCTCGAGTCCATAGTACTCAATGCCAGCATCAAGCGTGCCCAACATAGCAGGGGAAAAGTCAGCAGCAATCACAGGATGCCCAGCCTGAGCAAGCGGAATGGCAATCGACCCAGCCCCACACCCCATATCAAGCACCGATTCACCAGGCTTTAACGCCAACAGCTTAATAAAGTCCCGGGCATACGGAGCAGTCTCAAGCGGCCGAAAATGCCGAGCCCGCTTATCCCATTCAAAAGAATCATCAGCCCGATGCCGAGCGGCCTGCAGACGCATCCATTCGCCATTCCAATCCGCAGCAAGCAGCTCAGAACGAATCTCCCCATCAACCACGGGCCAACCTCCTCACACAACAAAAAAAGCGGCCCCTCCCCCCTTGACGGAGCCTCCCTTTTTGTGGGAGCATCTCTTCCACGGAGTTATACCATGATCTTTTCGTTTGCGCACTTTTACTATTATTATTCGGGACACCAGCTGCTGGCCCCGCTGCTCCAGCAGCTCCCGGTCCAGAGCCAGTTGCTGCGCCATCAGGGGGGACAGGTCCACGGGATCTTGCCGGACGGCGGCAGATCCGGACTCCATGCGGGAGATGGACAGCATCTCGCCGATCAGGCGCTCCATCCGGCCGGTTGTCTGGAGAGAGCGGAGCAGGTACTTGTCCCGGTCCTGATATACGCCGACGCCCTCCAGCATCCCGGCCAGCTGTCCCTTCAAAATGGTGACGGGCGTCTTCAGCTCGTGGGAGGCGGCGGAGAAAAAGGCCATCCGCTGTCGGTCCAGCTCCCGCTCCCGGGCCACCTCCCCCCGCAGGGCCTGGTTGGCGGTTTCTAGGTCGGTGAGGGCGGCAGACAGCCGCCGGGCCATTTTGTCCAGACTGCGGCCCAACTGGCCGATCTCGTCCCGGCGCCGCTCCCCGCACACCCACTGGAGGTCCAGCTCCGCCATCCTGCCAGCGATGCCGTTCAGCCGCACGATGGGCCGGGTGATATACCGGGAGTACCCGAACGCACACAGCAGGGAGAAGGCCAGCAGCGCCAGAGCCAGCCAGGGGGCCACCCGCCCCAGGGCCTCCACCGCCTGGTTGGCCA
Organism: uncultured Collinsella sp.; assembly: GCA_900552425.1. Classification (GTDB taxonomy): domain Bacteria; phylum Actinomycetota; class Coriobacteriia; order Coriobacteriales; family Coriobacteriaceae; genus Collinsella. The sequence continues at coordinate 7,478 of URZR01000079.1, forward strand.
AGCGGAGCTGAGGGGAGACCAGCAGCTGGTAGGTCCCCTCCTGGTCGGCAAAGGTGATCTGGGTGGTGAGGATCCCCGTCTGAGTGGCGGTCACCACACCGTCGGCCCGGTCAATCTGCACCTGATAGGTGTCGGCCTCATAGGTCTGGACCGAGTTGTCCGCCCCGGACATGGTGACGGCTACCTGCCAGTCCTCCT
>URZR01000080.1 GCA_900552425.1 uncultured Collinsella sp.
CGCTCGAGGAGCGTCTGGGCATGCCCTGTGCCGACTTTATCGTCGAGCGCGGCGAGGCGGCCTTCCGCGAGCAGGAGACGGCAGCGCTGGCCGACATCTCCAAGCGCAGCGGCCTGGTGCTCTCCACCGGCGGCGGTGTGGTCACGCGCGACGAGAACTATCCGCTGCTGCACCAAAACAGCCAGATCGTAATGCTCAACCGCAAGCTCGAAGAGCTCGCCCACAAGGGCCGTCCCATCACCGCTCGCGACGGTATCGACAAGCTGGCCGAGCAGCGCATGCCGCGCTACCGCGCCTGGGCCGACCACATGATCGACTCGCGCGACTGCGCCGCCAACACCGCCCGAGCCCTCCTCGACACCCTCCCACCCGCTCTCTAATCAAAACCACCACAAAGGGGACAGGCACCTTTGTGGTGGTTTCTCGACTGCAAAGGAAGCAACCATGAAAGCACTCGTCATTAACGGCCCCAACCTCAACATGCTCGGCATTCGCGAGCCGGGCATCTATGGCAGCGACAACTACGACCGCTTAGTGCAGATCTGCCAGGAAGCGGGCGCCTCACAGGGCTTCGACGAGGTCGAGGTCTTCCAGTCTAACCACGAGGGCAGCATCGTCGACAAGATCCAGGAGGCCTACGGCAAGGTCGACGGCATCGCCATCAACCCGGCGGCCTACACGCACACGAGCGTCGCGATCCTCGATGCCCTCAAGGCCGTCGCCATCCCTGCCGTCGAGGTCCACATCAGCGCCGTCGAGACCCGCGAGGACTTCCGCCAGGTAAGCTATGCACGCCTAGCCTGCTTCGCCACCATCACCGGCGAGGGTCTGCAGGGCTACGCACATGCGCTAGAGCTGTTGAAAGAGCATCTGGAAAAGTAAAATGCCAACCCCAACAAACAGCAGCGGCTTGCTCGCGCTCGGCTCCAGCAACACACAAGATGAAAAAAGCCCAGACCACCTAGCGGTCCGGGCTTAATAAACGATGGTGCTCCATGGCGGATTCGAACCGTCGACCTTGGGATTAGAAGTCCCCTGCTCTATCCAACTGAGCTAATGGAGCAAATAACCGCACGCCCAAGCAAGCGCAAGCCTGTCAGGCGCAAGTAATTATAACCTAGTTGAACTGCTCGCGATACGCCTTGCAGACCTCATCGACCGGGCCGTCCATGCGAAGGTCACCCTTCTCGATCCAAACGGCACGCTGGCAGATGCGCTCAACCTGCTCCATGGAGTGCGAAACGAACAGAACCGTCACGTCACCGCTCTGGATAAAGTGCTGGATGCGGGCCTCGCACTTCTGCTGGAAGAACACATCACCGACGGACAGCGTCTCGTCAACGATCAGAATATCGGGCTCGGTAATCGTCGCGATTGCAAAGGCGATACGCGCCACCATGCCCGAGGAGAAGTTCTTAAGCGGCATATCGACAAAGTTCTGCAGCTCAGCGAACTCGATAATGCCGTCAAAGTTGGCGTCGATGAACTCCTTGGTATAGCCGAGCAGGGCACCGTTCAGATAGATGTTCTCGCGGGCGGTCAGCTCGGGGTCAAAGCCGGCACCAAGCTCAATCAGAGGCGCAATATTACCGTGCACCTTAACGCTGCCCTCGCTAGGCTCAAGCACGCCAGCGATAATCTTGAGCATCGTAGACTTGCCGGAGCCATTGGTGCCGACCAGACCCACGACCTCGCCACGATGAATATCAAACGAGATATGCTTGAGCGCCCTAAACTCCTCAAAGAACAGCTCGTGCTTGGCAAGCTTGATGAAGTACTCCTTGAGGTTGGTCAGCGACTCGGACGCCATATTAAAGATCATGGTGACGTCGTCGACCTCGACAGCCAGAGGCTGCTCGCTGTAATCAACAACAGATTCAGTCATCACAGCACTCCTTAGATGTAGAGGATGAACTTGCGCTCGGACTTATGGAACACGGTATAGCCAATAACAAGCGCAAGAACCGCCCAAGCAACGCACATACCAAACGTCATAAGCGAGGGCGTAGTCTGGAACAGGAAGATATCGCGCATAAACTGCAGGTAGTTATACATGGGGTTCGCATAGACCAGAATGCGCACGAGATGCGGCATTTGCGCAATATAGTCAGTCGTCCAGAAGATGGGCGTAATATAAGTCCACGCCGTAATGACGACGCTCCACAGATGCATAACGTCGCGGAAAAAGACCGTAAGGGCAGAGAGCATCATGCCCAGGCCCATGCAGAAGCACATAAGCAGCAGCAGGCAAACCGGCAGCAGAATCAAATGCCAAGAAGGCATAACGCGGAACCACAGCATAACGATGGCGACGGCGACCAGCGAGAAGGTAAAGTTGACCAGCGAGAAGAGCACCTTCTGCACCGGGAAGACCCAGCGGTGCACCTTAACCTTCTTGAGCAGAGGGGCAGCACCCACGATCGACGTCAGGGCCTGGTTCGTAGACTCGGACATGACGGCAAAGGTAACGTTACCCACGATCAAGTACAGCGGGTACATCTCGGGCGTCATTGAGCCATTGCGGCCCTGGCCAAAAATCGTCGAGAACACGATGGCCATGACGATCATCATCAGCAGCGGGTTGAGCACCGACCATGCGACGCCCAGAACGCTACGGCGATACTTGATCTTAAAATCCTTGGTAACCAGCTGACGAAGGATAAACGCGTCCTTCTCAAATTCGTTCTTAGCAAACGTCGCAGGCAGACTGCGAGCTTCTTGTTGCTTTGTCTGATCCGACACGGATGCAACTCCTTTACTCGTAATCGTTGACAAACGAACAGTATAGACCCGACGGCCATGTAAACGATTCGCGCAACAAAACTGGAGAACTAACCCACATCTTAGGATGCCAAGCCCAAACGGCTATACTTTCAAGGATTGAATGTATAAGGAGCATTGAGTGAATTCTGAATCCATCGCCGTCATCATCCCCTGCTACAACGAAGCCCTCACGATCGGCAAAGTCATCGACGACTTTCACCGCGAGCTTCCGCAAGCGACGGTCTATGTCTATGACAACAACTCGTCGGACGATACCTCACGCATCGCCACCGAGCACGGCGCCACGGTCCGCTTTGAGCCCCGTCAGGGAAAGGGCAACGTGTGCCGCCAGATGTTTCGCGATATCGACGCCGATTGCTACCTGATGGTCGACGGAGACGACACCTACCCCGCCGAGGCGGCCAAGGCCCTCTGCGAGCCTATCCTCAACGGCGCGGCCGATATGACCGTAGGCGACCGCCTTTCCAACGGCACCTACGCCGAGGAAAACAAGCGTGCTTTCCACGGCTTTGGCAACAATCTGGTCCGCGCCATGATCAAGTGGATCTATGGCTACAGCTTCGATGACGTCATGACAGGCTACCGCGCCATGAGCCGCCCGTTCGTTAAAACCTTCCCAGTGCTTTCCGAGGGCTTTCAGATCGAAACCGAGCTCTCGATCCACGCCGTCGACCACCGCTGGCGCATCAAAGATGTGCCCATCGAGTACCGCGACCGTCCGGAAGGCTCCGAGTCCAAGCTCAATACCGTGAGCGACGGCATTAAAGTCGTCGCGATGATCGGCACGCTGTTCAAGGACTACCGCCCGCTGAAGTTCTTCAGCCTCGTCGCGCTTCTGTTTGCGGTGATCGGCCTCGCCCTGGGCATGCCCATCGTTGTCGAGTATTTCCAGACCGGCCTCGTTCCGCGCTTCCCCACCGCCATGCTCGCCGCGTCGTTTATGTTCCTGTGCGGCCTGAGCCTTGCAACCGGATTCATCCTGGATTCTGTAGCAAAGGTCGAAAAAAAGCAGTGGGAGGTCAACGTATATAGCAAGTACGCCTACGACGACCAGCCCGGCCACCCTACTTCCAAGCCAAGCGAGAGGTAAACCACCATGCCGCTCATCTCCATCGTCGTACCGAGTTACAACGAGCAGGAATCACTTCCGATCTTTCTCAAAGAGCTCGATGGCGTCGTTCGCATCATGACCCGGCAAGACCCCGGCATCTCCTTTGAAGCCGTCCTCATCGACGATGGCTCGGCAGACAAAACGCTCGCCGTCATGAAGGCGGAAGCCGCGGCGGCGCATCCATACGCCATCCGCTGGCACTCTTTCTCGCGCAACTTTGGCAAGGAGGCGGCACTACTCGCCGGACTCCAACACGCAAAAGGCGACTATGTCGCCACCATGGATGCCGACATGCAGGACCCGCCCTCGCTCCTGCCGCAGATGTACGAGATCTTGCAGACCGAAGACTACGACAACGTCGCAACGCGCAGGACCACCCGCAAAGGCGAACCTCCCATCAGGTCGTTCTGTGCCCGTATGTTCTACAAGATCATCAACCGCATTTCCAAGGCCGACATCGTCGACGGAGCACGCGATTTTAGGCTCATGAAGCGGCCTATGGTCAACGCCATCATCTCCATGGGCGAATACAACCGATTCTCCAAGGGCATTTACGGCTGGGTCGGCTTCAAGACCAAATGGCTCCCCTACGTAAACGTCAACCGCGTGGCCGGCGAGACCAAATGGAGCTTTTGGTCGCTGCTCCTTTATTCCATCGACGGTATCGTCGCGTTTTCCACGGCACCGCTCTCCCTCGCCGCCCTCACGGGTATCGTCTTCTGCCTCATCGCTATTCTGGGATTCGTCGTCATCCTAGTAAAGACGCTTGTCTGGGGCGACCCCGTCGGCGGATGGCCGTCGCTCGCCTGCCTCATAACGCTGTTTGGCGGCATGCAGCTTCTGTGCCTGGGAATCATAGGCGAATACCTGGCAAAAGCCTACTTGGAGGCCAAGCGCCGCACCATCTATATCATTCGAGAATCCAACGAGGAAACTGATGACACGGCCCAATAACAGCACGCTCAAGAATGTGGCGTTTTACGTTGCCTGCTTCGCATTTTCCGTCGCGTTCTTTGTCGCGCTTTCAGCGGCGGGGCATGTCTACCCCTTTGGCGACAACTCGTTTCTCACCAACGATCTCAAATACCAATACATCGACTTCTTCGCGTGGTTTCGCCGCGTCCTTTTAGGCGAGGCAAGCCTTCGCTATTCCTTCTCGCAAGGACTCGGTATGAACACATGGGGGCTCTATAGCTACTACCTCGCCAGCCCCTTCAACCTGCTCTGCGCGCTGTTTCCCGCAGACAAGCTGACGCTCTTCGTGTTTGTTATCTCCGCGCTCAAACTGGGCTGCATCCACATCAGCAGCGCTTGGTATGTGCAAAAGCGCTTTGGCCTACCCAAGCCCGCAGCATTCCTGCTTTCCCTCTCGTTCACGTTTTGCAGCTGGACCATCAGCAACCTACGCAACCCGCTCTGGATCGATTGCCTCATCATGCTGCCCATCTGCGCCTACGGATGCCACGAGCTCATCCGCAAACAGCGCATGATTCGCCTCGTCATCGCAACGGCGCTCAACGTCATGTTCTGCTGGTATACGGCCTACATCAGCATCCTGTTCCTCTGCATCTTCGTACTGGTTGAATTTGTCGATTATGTTGCAGAAGAAGGATTTAGCTGGAAGCTCATGCTCGATCGGGCCCTGCGATTCGCCGGGGCTATCGCGCTCGGACTGCTTCTGTCCGCTTGGACCTTTTTGCCGACCATCCTTGCCATGTCCAAGGGCGGTCCCGTTCTAGCACTCGGCCCCCTACTTAAAACCAACCTCAAGTCGCTCATCAGGGGCTTTCTTCCCTGCATGTGGGTAAGCAACGAAAGTACACCTCAGTTCTATTGCGGCATCATCATGATGCTGCTTGCGGTGAGCCTGCTGGTTAACCGCACGGTTTCAATCAAGACGCGCATCGCAACACTCGTCGTCACGATAATCCTGGTCGCAAGCTCCGTTTTGAGCCCGCTCGAGTACATCTGGTGCGGCATGCGCGTTCCCAACGGCTTCTACTCGCGCACGGCTTTTTTGCTGAGCTTCTTTACGCTGTGGACCGCAGGATACGCGCTGCAGCCGCTCAAAAACCAGCCCAAATTGCGTCAAGCCTATCGCCCCGTCGTCATCATGCCCCTCCTGGCACTAACCGCCATTGAGTTGTTTGCCAACGCCCATGTCATTTGGAATCAGCTGTACGTAGGCTATTCCGAAGAAGCCAACAGCACCTATGTCACCACCGTAACCGACACGATCACGGCCATTCAAGACCAGACTTCGGCGTCGTTCTATCGCATTGACCGCACGACCACACGCGTCGACAGCGCCGCCCTCAACGAAGGCCTGGCGCTTGGGTACAACCAGTTGTCTTCGTATTCGTCTGCCAACAACCCGCAGGCCATCGCACTGCTCAACTCCCTTGGATACAGCAGCGTCGGCGAGTTTTCGACCCGTTATGCCGAACCCATTCTTGCCGTCGATGCCCTGCTGGGAGTTAAGTACGCCGTTGCCGAGAACGCGCCTGCGGGATACGTTTTAGCCAAGATGAATCAGGCCGACTCCACAAGCGCAGTGTACGAGAACCCCTATGCGCTCAGCATTGGCGTCGCAGCCTCAAGCGATATCCAAAACAGCACGCTGAAGAGCGAGAACCCCTTCGAAAAGCAAAACGAACTCTACAGCAAAATCCTAGGCCGCGAGGTCAAGCTCTATACCAAGATCGAGGCCACGAGCACTGAGAATAGCGATAGCATAAAGCAATGGAGCGTTACTGTACCGGCAAGCTCCATCGGATATCTCTACATCAACAAAGATACGACTGCCGGCAGTTATTGGCCCGTCACCCTTACCATCGACCAGCGAACGATCGAAAACGAGGCCTGGAGATTCGACAATAATATCCGCCAGATTGCGGATGCATCGGACGCCCCGAGCCAGCATACGGTGTCAATCGGAGTCGCGGAGGGCTATACAGACATGCCCCAAGACAACGAGCCGGTCTTTTACGCCCTCAATCTGGACGTTTTCGAGCAGATTATTAGCGAGCTTAAGACGAACGAGTTTATTCCGACGGTTTTTAAGGACGGAAGGATCGAAGGCGAGTATACCGTCAAGGATGACGGCAACCTGCTGCTGAGCGTTCCGTACGATGAGGGCTGGAACGTAACGGTAAACGGAGCCGCCGCAGAACTAACGCCCGCCGCCGATAAGGGCTTGTCATCCCTGAACATGCAGAAAGGCGCGAATAAGATCGTGATGACCTACAAGACTCCGGGCGCCCTTGCGGGGCTTGCAGTGAGTCTGGCGACCGCCGCCGCCCTTGTTGCAGCGGGGCTATTCACCAGGCATAAGAAAAGCCGCCGTTAACAAGCGGCGGCTTTTACGCTCGAAAAGTTAATAGTGGCTAGAGCGTCTTGAGGTACTCCCCCAGCTCTTCTTCCCAGTCGGGCATGTGGAAGCCGGCGGCCTCAAGCTTGGACAGGTCGAGCGCGGAGTGGACCGGGCGCGGGGCGATGGGGCCCTCGGCCTTGGCGTAGTAGTCGGCGGTCGGTA
>URZR01000081.1 GCA_900552425.1 uncultured Collinsella sp.
GTTAAAGATGGTGCACAGCGCGCAGGTCACGAACACTACCGTTACCACGGCGGGGACCAGGCGACGGATGCGGCGAATCCAGAAGCTCTTAAGGTCGATGCGACCGGTCTTAGCGACTTCGTTGAGCAGCAAGCGCGTGATCAGATAGCCCGAAAGCACAAAGAAGATCGTGACGCCAAGCAGGCCGCCCTGAGCCCACGTGAGGTTGAGGTGATAGAGCACCACCGCGACGACGGCAAGCGTGCGCAGGCCGTCGAGCGCAGGGATGTAGCGGGACTTGGGGCGAGCAGGCGTCTGCTCCGCGGCGGGAGTGTTGGCGCGGCCAGCGTTGTTGGCAGAAGCGCGATGGGGGCTCGCGGTGCGTCGCGGCTCGTTGGCACGGCGCTCGCCCTTCACGCGTTCGTGCGGCGCCGGCTCGTTGCCCGTGCGGCGTCGACCGCGCGAGCCCGATTGCGAGAATTGTTCCATAAAACATCATCCAATGACGAGAATAATCAGCACGTATTCATTGTAGCTGCCTACCCCTGTGAATGCTTGCTGCTGGCGCAAGCTCAAGCGCGCGTCCACATCAAAGTGGACTAAAGTTATAGGGGGTGCGAGAGTGCACAATCGTTGGTCGACGGTGGGCGCAAAGCCTGAAGACGAGGAGGTTTCCATGGCGGATCACAGCATCGTTGCGGTGTTCGGCAGCATGAACATGGACCTTTCGGTGGCGTGCGAGCGCATGCCGCGCGCGGGCGAGACCGTCGGTGGCAGCGGTTTTATCACCAACGCCGGTGGCAAGGGCGCTAACCAGGCCGTCGCCGCTGCGCGCATGGGTGCGCGCACGTGCATGATTGGCGCTGTTGGGCGCGATACCTTTGGCGATGCGCTTGTGGCAGGGCTCCAGGATGCCGGCGTGGGCGTTGAGTTTGTGGCGCGTCGCGATGACGTGGAGACCGGTACCGCGACTATCATTCGCTGTGAGAGCGACAACCGCATCGTGCTGTCGCCGGGCGCCAACCATGCGCTTGCGGGCGAGGACGTTGCCCGCGCACTGAGGCGCTTGGTGGCCGACGAGCTCGACGGCGATGCCAGCGAGATTGCCCCGGCTGCCGGAAGCGTCTTTATTGCCCAGGGCGAATGTGACCTTGCAGCAACGGCCGCGGCGCTTTCTTGCGCTCACGAGCTGGGGTTCTATACGATCTTTAACCCGGCGCCCGCCTGCGACCTGCCGGCAGGAGCGTGGCCTGCGGTCGACCTGGTCTGCCCCAACGAGACCGAGTGCCAGGTGCTGACGGGCATTCTGCCCACAGATGATGCGAGCTGCGTCGCCGCGCTCAATGCGCTGCTCGACAAGGGCGCCGGCGCCGCGGTCATCACGCTGGGCGGCGCCGGCTCGGTTACGCTCGGCGATGGCGGTGAGCCGCTGCGCATGCCGGCGCTTTCGAGCGTGGTGGTCGATACGACGGCCGCGGGCGATACATTTATTGGCGCGCTTGCTGCAGCTCGTCTGGAGGGCCTGCCGCTCTTTGAGTGCATGGCGGCGGGCGCTCGCGCCTCGGCGGTGACGGTGTCGCGCTTGGGCGCTCAGCAATCAATTCCCACGCGTGCGGAAGTCGAGCACAAGTTTGGTTTAGACGGTTTGGATGTAGACGGAGAAGCGGAGTAGAACAATGGCAACCAAGAAGCTGATCCTTGATCTGGATATGGGTGTGGATGATGCGATGGCGCTCGCCTATGCCATCGCGAGCCCCGAGGTGGAGCTCGTGGGCATCACCACGTGCTTTGGCAACGTGCGCGTCGAGCAGTCGGCGCACAACTGCCTGGCGGTGCTCGACCTGTTGGGTCGTCCCGAGGTGCCGGTGTACCTGGGTGCCGACCGTCCTCTGCAGGCGACCGAGCCCTATACGCCGCCGGCGTCCACCACGCTCATTCACGGTAAGAACGGCATCGGCGGCGCGAGCGCGCCCGCATCGCCGTACGAGCCGGTGGGGGCGACGTCGGCCGATGGCAACGCTGCGGTCGATTATCTGACCGATGCCGCGCGTACCTATGGCCCCGACCTGATCTACGTGGCGACCGGCCCGCTCACCAATCTGGCGCTTGCCCTGGAGCGCGATGCGGCGGCGATGATGTCCATCGGCCGCGTGGTCGTGATGGGCGGCGCCCTTACCGTGCCCGGCAACGTGAGCGCGGGCGCCGAGGCCAACATAGCAAGCGACCCCGAGGCCGCCGACGCCGTGCTGCGCTCGGGCCGCAAGCTCACCATGGTGGGCCTGGACGTGACGCATCGCGTGGTGCTCACGCGCCGCGACATTGCCGGCTGGACGGGCTCGGGCACTATGGCTGGCTGCGCATTTGCGAGCATGGTCGAGCACTACATTGGTTCGTACGAGATGAACGCGCCCTACCTGGGCGGCTGCGCGCTGCACGATCCGCTGGCGGTTGCCGTGGCGATTGATCCCACGCTCGTGGGTGCGCTCGGCTGTAACCTGCGTGTTGACTTGCTGGGCGAGTACCGCGGCCGCACCATCTGCGACGAGCACCGCCTGTCCGATCCGGACAAGAGCGCGCTTGTGGCGCTGACCGTCGACGCCCCGCGCTTCCTGACCGAGTTCAAGACGCGCATGGCCCGCATCCTGGGCTAAACGATTCCTGCGCTCCGTCCCAAATAAGCTACCGAGTAAATACGCCCGTTGGGGGAATAGTCGCGTCGCTTCGCTTGACAACAGGCTAAACTAGCTATTAAACATTTACTATTCTGTTTAGATTGAACTTGCGGTCGTTTAGTTGTCGAGTCACGGGGCGGTCAGGCCACGATGCTCGACCGCGACCGTTACTAGGGGGAACAATGGCCAAAGCAAGTGTTCGCGAGATCAGCCGCATCACCGGTTTTTCGCCCGCAACCGTGTCCAACGCGCTCAACCGCAAGCGCAGCGTGAGCGAGGAGACCGCCAAAGTCATCCTGGAGTGCGCGCAGTCGCTCGGCTATCAGCAGTCGACGCAGCTCGAGAGCATCCAGTTTGTGCTTGCGCGCAAGACGGGCGCCATCCTGGACGAGAGCACCTTCCATCCTGCAGTCATCGAGGGCGTGGAGCGCCAGGCGCGTCGCCACGGCATGAGCACGAGCTTTGTCTCGCTCGACTTTAGCGACCTAGACGCCGTGCGTCCGCAGGTCGAGGGCCTGATCGCCGACCCGTCTGCCGCCATCGTGCTGATGGGCACCGAGCTGGGCGAGGAAGACTACGCCTTGTTTGCCAACGCCGCCGCCCACCTAATCGTGCTCGACGGCTGGAGCGACCGCCAGTACTTCGATGCCGTAGTCATTGCCAACACCGATTCGGTGCTGCGCGCCGTGGACTACCTTATCGAGAAAGGTCACAAGCAAATCGGCTATCTGGCAGGCGACCTTCGCATCCGTAACTTTAAGGATCGCGAGCGCGGCTATCGTCAAGCGCTTGAGGATGCGGACCTCGAGGCCAACTCGACATGGCGCGTCACGCTGGGCACTACGCTCGAAGGTGCCTATCGCGATATGGGTGCATGGCTCGACAGCGTCTCACGCGACGACCTGCCGACGGCTTTCTTTGCCGAGAACGACGTGCTCGCCGTGGGTGCCATGCGCGCGCTGAACGAGCACGGCATTCGCGTGCCCGAGGACGTCTCGATCATCGGCTTTGACGATCTGTCTTTGGGTGCCTTTTCCAACCCGCCGCTCACCACGGTGCACGTTCCCAAGCACGAGGTGGGCGAGATCGCGGTGCGCCGACTGGTGGGCAACATCCGCAATCCCAAGAGCTATACCTGCAAGACGGCCGTATCGACGTATTTTGTCGAGCGCCAGAGCGTGCGCGAAATCTAGGCGGAGGAGGTATCGCCCGCTTCGCGTCAAAGCACGCTAGGGCAGCAAATACAACGCCATTTAAAAGAGGGTCCTTCTGGGCCCTCTTTTTTGTTTCCCTTGTATGTTCAATCCGTTTACATACCGTTTAGGCTGATTTCTCTACCGTTTACGAGACTTTCGCGCTAAACTTTTAAACAAAAGAGTAAAACATTTAGTAAACAGAACAAAACGAAACACGCATCTGTTTACTGAACATGTGATAAGGGGAGGACGTACATGGATAAGATCAAGCTCGGCTTTGTACCCACGCGCCGCAGCATCTTTAGCGCGCCGGACGCGATCAAGTATCGCGGCCTGACGGCTGATCGCCTGCGCGAGATCGGCGTCGACATCGTGGATATCGACGACATCAACGACGAGGGCCTGCTGTTCGACGACAGCCATATCGCGCCTATCGTCGAGAAGTTCCGCGCCGAGGGCGTCGACGGCATCATGCTGTGCCACGCCAACTTTGGCACCGAGTACGTTTGCGCCCGCCTTGCCCGTGAGCTCGGCCTGCCCGTGCTGCTGTGGGGCCCGCGCGACGAGCGCCCCGAGCCCGACGGCACCCGCCTGCGCGATAGCCAGTGCGGCCTGTTCGCCACCGGCAAGGTACTTCGCCGCTTCCAGGTTCCCTTCACCTATATGACCAACTGCCGCCTGACCGACCCCGAGTTCGAGCGCGGCGTTTGGGACTTCTTGGCCGTGTGCAACGTGGTCAAGACCTTCAAGCACACCCGCATCCTGCAGATGGCCACCCGTCCGTTCGACTTCTGGTCGACCATGTGCAACGAGGGCGAGCTGCTCGAGAAGTTCAACATCCAGCTTTCGCCCATCCCCATGACCGAGCTTGTCCAGGCTGTGCGCGACGCCCAGGCCGACGAGCAGGCCATGACCGCCATGCTTGCCCACATCAACGACAGCTTTGAGATCTGCATTCCCGAGGACAAGGTTCCTGCGGTCGCAGGACTCGCCATTGCCATGAAGCGCCTCGTCGAGAAGTACGGCTGCAACGCCGGCGCCATCCAGTGCTGGAACGCTCTGCAGGACGAGCTGGGCATTATGCCCTGCGCCGCCAACGCCATCCTCAACGAGATGGGCATTCCTATCGTATGCGAGACCGATATCCACGGCGCCATTACCGCGCTGATGGTCGAGGCCGCCGACCTGGGCCGTCACCGCGGCATGTTCGCCGACTGGACCGTGCGCCATCCCGATAACGAGAACGGCGAGCTGCTGCAGCACTGCGGCCCCTGGCCCTGCAGCTGCGCGGCTGTCAAGCCCAAGCTCACCTACCCACTGGCTTTCGATCACCCCGGCGCACTGACGGCCGAGGCCAAGCACGGCGACCTCACCCTTGCCCGCTTTGATGGCGACAACGGCGAGTATTCGCTGCTGCTCGGCAACGCCCGCGGCATCGACGGCCCGGCCGGCATGGGCACCTACCTATGGGTCGAGGTCGAAAACCTCAAGCGCCTCGAGGCCAAGATCGTCGAGGGTCCCTACATCCACCACTGCGTCGCCATTCACGCCAACGTGGTGCCGGTGCTCTACGAGGCGTGCAAGTACATTGGCATTGCCCCCGACCTGTACGACCCCATCGAAGAAGATGTTAAAGCCTACCTGCGAGGAGAGTAGAAATGGCAACTATCGAAGAGCTTGAGTCCCTGCGTTGGGACCTTCGCCGCGATTGCGTCGATGTCATCATGGCTGGCGCCGGCGGGCACATCGGCGGCGACATGTCGGTGATCGACGCCCTCATGACCCTCTACGCTAACCATCTCAACATTTCGCCCGAGACCGTCGACGATCCCGACCGCGATCGCTTTGTACTCTCCAAGGGCCATGCCATGGAGGCCTACTACGCGGTGCTCTGCCACGAGGGCTATCTGGACCTCGACGACGTCAAGGCCCGCTTCTCCAAGTTCGGCAGCCCCTACATCGGCCACCCCAACAACAAGCTCAAGGGCATCGAGATGAACTCGGGCTCGCTGGGTCACGGTCTGCCCGTGGCCGTGGGCATGGCGCTTGCCGGCAAGATGGACGGCCGCGACTACCGCGTCTACACCATCATGGGCGACGGCGAGCTTGCCGAGGGCTCGGTCTGGGAGGGCGCCATGAGCGGCGGCAACTACCAGCTCGATAACCTGTGCGCGCTCGTGGACCGCAACCGCCTGCAGATCAGTGGCAGCACCGAGGACGTCATGAAGCAGGATTCGCAGGAGGAGCGCTGGGCTGCCTTCGGCTGGAACGTGCTCTCCATTCCGGGCAACGACGTCCAAGCCATCGATGCCGCGCTGACGTTGGCCGCCGAGACCAAGGGCAAGCCCACGGTCATCATCCTCAACACGGTGAAGGGCTACGGCTCGCCGGTTATGGAGGACAAGGCCGCCTGGCATCATCACCTGCCCAACGACGAGGAATATGCCCAGATCATCGCCGATTTCGCTGCCCATAAGGAGGCCATCAATGGCTAACAAGATCGCCAACCGCAAGGTTATCTGCGACACGCTGCTCGAGGCCGCCAAGACCGATAAGGACATCGTCGTCCTGTGCTCCGACTCCCGCGGCTCCGCATCGCTCACGCCGTTCTTTGATCAGTATCCCCAGCAGTCCGTCGAGGTCGGCATCGCCGAGCAGGACCTGGTGAGCATCGCCGCCGGCATGGCTTCGTGCGGCAAGAAGGCCTGGGCCGCCTCGCCGGCGTCCTTTGTGACCACGCGCTCGTATGAGCAGTGCAAGGTCGATGTTTCGTACTCCAATACCAACGTCAAGCTCATCGGCATTTCGGGCGGCGTGTCCTACGGCGCCTTGGGCATGAGCCACCACTCCGCGCAGGATATCGCCGCCATGAGCGCGATTCCCAACATGCGCGTGTATCTGCCGAGCGACCGCTTCCAGACCGCCGAGCTCGTGCGCGCCCTGGTTGCCGACAACAAGCCGGCCTACATCCGCGTGGGCCGCAACCCGGTCGAGGACGTGTACACCGAGGACGAGTGCCCGTTCCAGATGGACCGCGCCACCTGGGTGCGCCGCGGCACCGATGTGGCGATCGTCGCCACCGGTGAGATGGTCCGCCACGCCGTGGACGCCGCCGACCTTTTGGCCGAGCAGGGTATCTCGGCAACGGTGCTCGATATGTACTGCGTCAAGCCGCTCGATACCGAGGCCGTGATCGAGGCCGCCGGGGCTACGCGCGCTGTCGTGACCGTCGAGGAGCACAGCCCCTTCGGCGGCCTGGGTTCCATGGTCGCGCAGGTCGTGGGCGAGCATTGCCCGCGTCCGGTTAAGTGTCTGAGCCTGCCCGACGCGCCGGTCATCACCGGCACGAGCCCCGAGGTCTTTGCGCACTACGGCCTGACGGGCGAGGGAATCGCCAAGACGGTCGCCGAGTTCCTGCCCGCAGAGTAACTGGAATGTGACAAAGGGACCGTCCCTTTGTCACATTCGTTTTGAAAGGGGTGGCCATGGGCCGCTACATCATCGGTATCGACCAGTCCACGCAGGGCACGAAGGCGCTGCTGGTGGACGAGGGC
>URZR01000082.1 GCA_900552425.1 uncultured Collinsella sp.
ACGCCCGGCGTGGGCTCCTCGGCGGCAGCGGGTGCGGGTGCGGTAACGGCGCCAAACGAAAGCGCCAGCGTCAGGCCCGCGACAATCGCAGAATGCTTGGGCTGCATAAGATCCTCCCTGCATTGGTGTAGTTAAAGTTCAGTTTGCAAAGATAAAAATAAGTATTGCAGCTCGCCCGTTGTTGCACAACAACCCCTCGGTAAACGGCAACAACCCTCCGCGAAATCTTAAGGAATTAAACAAACTGATCGTCGGGCGCCATCAGAAGCTCGCCGTATCGCTCCATCAGCCCGTCCCTCAACTGACAGAAAGCGGGGATATAGACGTTCAAGATGCGCTGAATCAAATCTTGAGCGAGCTTGTTGTCATAGATATGGACGTTCGTATTGCGGTCTTTGAGCATATCTAGCCAGGCCGCCTCATCAATAAAGTCGTAGAATCGGTACGACTCCTTCAAGATGGCACGAGGAGACCCCGACGCGGCAAGCGTGGCGCCCTCATACTCGAGCAGACGCTTAAGGAGCTTCCAGCTCAGTTCAAATTGAAGATTGAACTTATTAATTAATCCACTCTGAACAAAATCATTGTTGAGATCCTGATTGGGCGCATCCTCAAGATTCGCCAAGGCGCTAACAAAGTTCTCATATTTTTTCATACAGAATCACACCATCCCTGGCAATCTCATCGAGCAATTGCTGCGATAGGGACTCGTCGAGATTGACGACATCTACATCTAAAAGAGTATCAAGATGTTCCTCGATCAAATATGAGAAACGGCCGAAATCCCGGCAACCTGCTACGGCGATGTCAATATCGCTCTTGGGCAAGTTGTCGCCTCGAGCACGAGAACCAAACAATACGACCTTCTCGGCGTCACATTCCCGAGCAAAAACTTCGATTTGCTTGTACACCTTGTCGAGAGATGCCATTTGCACCCCTACAGCTTAATGTCAAAGTTGATTTCGGGGACGGCGGCCAGGTCGGCCAACGTCACGCCGTCGACGTACTTTTCGATCACGTCGTCCAGGCCGCGCCAGAACTTGACGGTCGAGCACAAATCGCTGCGGGTGCAGCTGTTGTCGATGCCGTCGCACGCCACGGGCGCCGTGCTGCCCTCGACAGCGCGCAGGATGTCGCCAGCACGCACCTCGGCCGGGTCCTTGGCCATCATGTAGCCGCCGCCCTTGCCGCGCACGCTCTTAAGCAGGCCCGCCTTCATAAGCGGACGCACCAGCTGCTCCAAATACTTTTGCGAGATATGCTCGCGGTCGGCAACCTCGCGCAGAGCAATCTTGCCCTCGGCGTCACCGAGCGCCGCGATATAGATCATCAGCCGGAGGGCATAGCGGCCCTTGGAAGAAATGAGCATACCTACCCTCCCATCGCATCTGGGACAACATAACCAGGTTTGTTTGTCCCAAATCTTAAGTAAGTGGGACAAACACAACAGGTTATTTTGTCCCAGAATTTGAAAAGTCGAGTGGATTAGTCGGGTTTTCCCTTGACTAACGCCGAACCCATAGTAACTTTATTCCGAGAAGATTCCTAGGGTTTAGTACACCTATGAGTACACCATATACAGAGAGGGACAGCATGAGCGCAAATCCGCTGCTTTCCATCGAAGGTCTGACCGCCTCCGTGGACGAGAAGACCATCCTCCACAACGTCAACCTCAACGTCGCCGCCGGCGAGACCCACGTGCTGATGGGACCCAACGGCGCCGGCAAGTCCACCCTCGGCCACCTGGTCATGGGCGACCCCGTTTACACGGTCAACGACGGCCGCATCGTCTTTGACGGCCAGGACATCACCGAGCTCACCACCGACAAGCGCTCGCGCGCCGGCCTGTTCCTGAGCTTCCAGGCACCGGTCGAAATCCCCGGCGTGCCACTGTCGAGCTTTTTGCGCGCCAGCATCGCCGGCCGCCCCGGCCTGGAGATGAAGGGTAAGGAGTTCCGCCGCCGCGTGAAGGAGCTCGCGGCCGAGCTCAACATGGAACCCGCCTATCTCAACCGCGAGCTGGGCGTGGGCTTCTCAGGCGGCGAGAAAAAGAAGGTCGAGATGCTCCAGCTCCTGCTGCTGCAGCCCAAGCTCGCCATCCTGGACGAAACCGACTCCGGCCTGGACGTCGACGCCCTGTCCACCGTCAGCCACGGCATGGACGCCTACCGCAAGAGCTGCAACGGCTCCATGCTCATCATCACGCATAACACGCGCATCCTGGAGCACCTGGATGTCGACCGCGTCCACGTTATGGTCAAGGGTCACATCGTGCGCGAGGACGACGCCTCGCTGATCCCCTGGATCGACAAGAACGGCTTTGAGACATTCGAGCGCGAGGCCGCCGAGCAGCGCGCCCAGGCCGAGTCCGCCGCTGCCGAGCAGCAGGCGTAAAGGGGCGACGCAATGACCAAGAACCGCACCGAGGTCGCGGACATCGACCGCAGCCTCTACGACTTCACCTATGGCGAGGAGGGATTCGAGCGCCTCGACGCCGGCATCACGCCCGACATCGTACGCGAGATCAGCGCCAAGAAGGACGAGCCGCAATGGATGCTCGACCTGCGCCTCAAGTCCCTCGAGATCTTCAACCGCTTCCCGGATCCGACGTGGGGCCCCTCCATCGAGGGCTTGGACATGGACAACATCGTCACCTACGTCAAGCCCAACACCGACCAAAAGCACGACTGGGAGTCGGTGCCCGACGACATCAAGAACACCTTTGAGCGCCTGGGCATCCCCGAGGCCGAGCGCAGCTACCTGGCAGGCGTCGGCGCGCAGTACGACTCCGAGCTGGTCTACCACAACATGCAGGACACGGCGTCCAAGATGGGCATCGTGTACTCCGGCATCGAGGAGGCTCTGCACGACCCGCAGTGGGAGCCGCTCATCCACGAGAAGTTTATGACGCTCATCCCGCCCACCGACCACAAATTTGCGGCCCTGCACGGCGCTGTATGGTCGGGCGGCTCGTTTGTCTACGTGCCCAAGGGCACCAAGCTCGATTTTCCGCTGCAGAGCTACTTCCGCCTCAACGCCAAGGGCGCCGGTCAGTTTGAGCACACGCTCATCATCGTCGAGGACGACGCCGACCTGCACTTTATCGAGGGCTGCTCCGCGCCCAAGTACAACGTGGCCAACCTCCACGCCGGCGCCGTCGAGCTCTTTGTGGGCAAGCGTGCGCACCTGCGCTACTCGACCATCGAGAACTGGTCCAAGAACATGTACAACCTCAACACCAAGCGTGCGCGCGTGGACGAGGACGGCGACATCGAGTGGATCAGCGGCTCCTTCGGCAGCCACGTGGGCTACCTCTACCCCATGAGCGTGCTCAACGGCCGCCGCGCCCGCTCGAGCTTTACCGGCATCACCTTTGCCGGCGCCGGTCAGAACCTCGATACCGGCTGCAAGGTCGTGCTCAACGCGCCCGAGACCTCGGCAACCGTCGAGACCAAGGGCATCTCCAAGAGCGGCGGCATTCAGACCTTCCGCAGCTCTATCGTTGCCACACCCAAGGCCGAGGGCTCCAAGGCAACCGTGAGCTGCCAGTCGCTAATGCTCGACGACCAAAGCCGCTCCGACACTATTCCGGCCATGGACATCCGCGCCAAGAACGTCGACATCGGCCACGAGGCCACCATCGGCCGCATCGGCGATGACAAGGTGTTCTACCTGATGAGCCGCGGTATCTCGGAGGAAGAGGCCCGCACCATGATCGTCAACGGCTTTGCCAACCCGGTCTCCAAGGAGCTGCCGCTGGAGTACGCCGTCGAGATGAACAACCTGATCAAGCTCGAGATGGAAGGAGCGATCGGATAATGAAACAGACCATGAACACCGCTGCTACCACGCTCGAGCAGGTCAACGCGATGCCCGCAGCAACCTGGGGCTGGTTGAAAATGAACCAGACCAAGCTCGAGCTCTCTGACGAGCTTGCCACCGCTCCCGCCGAGACCGTTAAGGTTGAGGGCTTGGACGAGCAGTTTGCTGGCGTGGCAGACGCGTTCGACGCCGCCATGGACGCCATGGCCGAGCGCTTCCCCGAGCGCCGCGCCTCCGCCCCGGGTGATGCCGCCGACCGCGCCCGCATCACGCCCGAGACCGAGCTCGACGTGCCCGCCACCTCCATCTACCAGGCCGGTGCCATTAAGCTGGAGGAGGAGCTCTCCCCCGCTGAGGCCTTCGAGACTGGCATGGGCGAGGCTTCCTACGCCTACTTGGCCGAGCACGCCGCCAAGCGCATCGTCATCGATGCGCCCGCATACAAGCACGCCACGGTTACCGTGCGCGTGAGCGGTGTCGATGCCGCCGCGGCCATCGCCGCCATCGACGTCGTCGCCCGTCCTCAGTCGACGCTCGATCTGCTTATTGCCCTGGACTCCCCCGTTGCCGGCCAAGGCGTCGTGGGCTCCGTGCTACGCGTGTGCGCCCACGAGTACGCCACCGTCAACGTGGCCTGCATGCAGACGCTCGACGATAGTTGGATCGCGCTCGACGACACCGGCCTGTTCCTGGACGAGGGCGCGCGCGTCAACGTGCAGCACACCGTCTTGGGTGCTGGCGCCAGCGCCACCGGCCTTGCCGGCGACCTGCTGGGCGATACCGCCAAGGTCACCATCGATACCGATTACCTGGGCGCCCGCGAGCAGGTGCGCGACTTTAACTATGAGCTGCGCCACCGCGGTCGCAAGACCGAGTGCGAGATCGACGCCAACGGCGTGCTGACCGGCACGTCCAAGAAGGTCTACCGCGGCACCATCGACCTCGTGCACGGCTGCAAGGGTGCAACCGGTACCGAGCGCGAGACGGTGCTCTTGGCCAACAAGGGCGTCGACAACAAGACCGTTCCCGTCATCCTCTGCGATGAGGACGACGTCGCCGGCAACCACGGCGCCACCATCGGTCACGTCCGCGACGAGCAGCTGTTCTATCTCGCCTGCCGCGGCCTTGACCAAAACGCCGCCGAGGACCTGTTCATCCGCGCCAAGCTGGAGGACGCCGCGCTTTCCACCACCGACGAGCGCACCCGCGCAGCCGTCGTCCGTCTGGGCAACAACCTGATCGACAACTTTGAAGAGGAGCTCGCATGATCGACACCGAGCACGTTAAATGCGATACCTGCACTGCCCCCGAGCCCATGGAGCTCGACGCCAGCGACGAGGCTTCGCGCGGCTGGCCCACTGTGGACATCGAGACCAACCCCTACAAGGGCCAGTTCCCCCTGTTCCAGCGGCACCCCGAGATCGCCTTCCTCGATAGCGCCGCCACCGCGCAGCGCCCCGCCTGTGTGCTTGACGCCGAGCGCGACTTCTATCAGCGCATGAACGCCAACCCCCTGCGCGGCCTGTACTCGCTCTCCGTCGAGGCCACCGAGGCCATCGCCAAGGTGCGCTCCCAGATCGCGGGCCTTATCGGCGCGGGCGACCCGCGCGAGGTGGTCTTCACCCGCAACACCTCCGAGAGCCTGAACATTGTGGCCAAGGCCTTCGCCCCCACCGTGCTCGAAGCCGGCGACGAGGTCGCCATCACCGTGATGGAGCACCACTCCAACCTGATTCCGTGGCAGCAGGTCTGCCGCGAGACCGGCGCCAAGCTCGTCTACCTCTACCCCACCAAGACCGGCCAGCTCACCACCGAGGAGGTTCTTGCCAAGGTGGGTCCCAAGACCAAGATCCTGGCCGTGGGACAGGTCTCCAACGTGTTGGGCGTCGAGAACCCAGTCAAGAACCTCGGCAAGCTCGTGCACAAGTATGGCGGCTACCTGGTCGTCGACGGTGCGCAGTCGCTGCCGCACATGCCGGTCGATGTGGCCGATCTGGGCGCCGACTTCTTTGCCTTTAGCGCGCACAAGGCCATGGGCCCCATGGGTATCGGCGTGCTGTGGGGCAAGATGGACCTGCTCAACGCCATGCCGCCCATGCTTACCGGCGGCGAGATGATCGATTCGGTCACCGAGCAGGACGCTGTCTGGGCGCCCGTCCCCGAGAAGTTCGAGGCCGGCACGCAGGACGCCGCCGGCATCTTCGCCACGGGCGCCGCCCTCGATTACCTGGTCAACACGGTGGGTTACGAAAACATCCAGGCCCGCGAGCAGGCACTTGTCCACTACCTGATGGGCGAACTCATGCAGCTCGACTTTGTCCAGATCATCGGCTCCATCTATTGGGACAACCACCACGGCGTTGTGAGCTTTAACGTCAAGGGCATCCACCCGCACGACGTCGCGAGCATCATGGACATGGACGGCGTCTGCATTCGCGCCGGCCACCACTGTGCGCAGCCGCTGCTCACCTGGCTGGGCGTCGAGAACCTTGCCTGCTGCCGCGCCAGCGTGGCCTTCTACAACGACAAGGCCGACATCGACAAGTTCATCGCCGGTCTGCATCACGTTTGGAGCACGTTCAATGGGTAACCTTTACACCTCCACCACATTTATGGAGCACAACTCGCACCCCGACTATAAGTACGAGATGGATGCTCCCACGCACGAGCACGACGGCATCAACCCCAGCTGCGGAGACGAGCTCACCTTGCAGTTGCGCGTCGAGAACGGCATGATCGAGGAGGCCTCCTTTACCGGTCATGGCTGCGCCATCAGCCAGGCCAGCGCCGATATCATGGCCGACCTCATCACCGGCGAGACGGTCGAGGAAGCACGTCGCTTGGCAGGGCTCTTCCTCGCCATGATCCGCGGCGAGCAGCTCTCCGAGGAGGACCTGGAAGATCTGGACGAGGCCGCCCAGCTCCAGGACATCTCGCACATGCCCGCCCGCGTCAAGTGCGCCGAGCTCGCCTGGCGCACCCTCGACGGCATGCTCACGGGACAAAATAATCAGTAGTATTTGTCCCAAATCTTAAGAATTTTGTTGGCCGAATCGCTTGACAAGAGTGGTTCGGCCATTTTCTATTCCGAGCCCTCAGCCTGAGCATTCACCCGAACATAAGCGCGCACGATACGAGAGACGGTACTCTTGCTGATTCCCGTATAGCGTTCAATCTCGCGCACCGTGTAGCCGCCATCGTGCAGGGCGAAAATGATTCCGTCTCGCCGCGACGGTGCTACGGTCTTGAGTTCGTTGAGCGGCACGCCCAGGCGCTTCGCCATCTTGTCGGCAAACGCACGCCGCTCCCACTCTGTCTCATCCATATCGTGAATCACCGGATCGGAACCATCGGGCATCGACAGAGAATAATCCAGAAACCCCTTGGCAGACTCAAAGAGCTCGAGCACACAAGATGGGTCGGAAAATCCTCTCGTCGTATCGTTGTCATACGCTCGCAGATACTCGGCAAAGCTGCTCCACGGATAGCGCTCGATCAGGGCGATGCCCGCCTCCTGCGGATTAGCGTGAACATAGCGAATGGCAGCCATTAGATAACGGTCGGTATC
>URZR01000083.1 GCA_900552425.1 uncultured Collinsella sp.
ACGGCACCGTAAGCGTGGCTGAGCGTGTAGCCGAGCTCGCCGCCCTCGTGGATGGAACCGGGCGTCTCGGGCGCAAAGTGGCTCGGGATGCCGCCGGGATAGGAGAACTGGCGGAAGAACTTCTGCAGGCCTGCCTCGTCATTGGTGATGTCGGGGCGAATCTCGCGGTAGGTGCCGTCGAGCAGCGACTGAGCAGTACCGGCGGGGCCACCGTGACCAGGGCCCATCAAGAAGATAGCATTCTGGTTGTGGTCGGCGATCAAACGATTGACGTGACCGAACAGGAAGTTGATGCCGGGCGTGGTGCCCCAGTGGCCAACCAGGCGGTGCTTAACGTCCGGACGACCGAAGTCGCGCACCTCACCGGTTTTCTCGTCGACAAAGTCGGGGCGCATTAGCGGGTTAGAGCGAAGGTAGATCTGACCGACGGACAGATAGTTCGATGCGCGCCAATACAGGTCGACGCCCTCGAGCTCGGAAGCCGGAACCTCATGTCCCAGTTTTTGCCACGGCGTCCCCAGTGTTTTAGCCATTGTTTATGTCCCTTCGCTGTGCGGTCACCCTCCGATACGGCAACCTTTCGTTGGGACTAGTATATTTGCTAAAACGTTTTATCATGGTGAAAAAACGTTTTATCACCCTTATCAATCCCATCGATTAGCAAAACGCGACATTCACCTGCGGCGTTGATTGTCACAGGTGCTCCACATTCGGTCTCTGCAAATTGATAAACGTGTTTAGTTGTGTTTAGTAAGTTCGAGCACGCTGTCCTTAACGATAAGTTCCGGCTCCAGAACGACCTCTTCGGCACGCCTGCCGCCCCTACCGGCAAGACGCTTGGACATGCAGCCAAAAGCATGCTCCGCAAGGACACCAGGGTCCTGCTCAATCGCGGTCAGTGCCGGCTCAAAGAGAACATCGGCCGCCGAGTTGTCATAGCTCACCACCGAGATATCGCCCGGGATGCTCTTCCCCATCTCGTGCAAGCGCTTGAGCAAACCGAGGGCAATGTTATCCGAGCTTGCGAACACGGCAGTGGCGTCAGTTGCGAGCACTGCCTCCGAGGCCTCGTATGCGCTCGGAATGTAGTACTCGCTCTCAAACTCCAAACGCGCGTCGATCGGCAGGCCAACCTCACGCAGCGCGCGCTCATAGCCGGCAAGTCGCTTGCGACCCGTATTGGAACGGCGGGCATTAACCAGGCAGGCGATGCGACGGTGGCCTTGCTCAATCAGATAGCGGGTGGCCATGTAGCCACCCATCTCGTGGTCGAACATCACCTTGTCGCACTCGAGCCCCTCAATGGCACGGTCGACCATTACCGCCGGGATGGGCAGATGGCTGACTTCTTCGCGCAGGGCGCGGTCGTCGGAGAACTCGTCACCCACCACCAGAAAGACGCCATCAACGCCGCGCGTCACCAGCTGGCGCAGCAGCTCCAGATCGTCATCGGCGCTTCCGCCCGAGCTGGTAATGAAGAGCGCATAGCCGTCCTCGCGGCAGCGCTTTTCCAGGCTACCGGCGAGCGAGGCAAAAAAGCGGCTCTCGATGTTAGGGACGATAAGGCCCAGCGTGCGCGACTCGCGCATGACCAGGCTGCGCGCAATCTGGTTGGGAACATAGTGGTTGCGCGCCGCGACCTCTTTGATGAGCTTGCGGTTTTCTTCCGAGATGCGACAGGGCCGATTATTGAGAACAAGCGAGACCGACGAGGGGGAAAGCCCCACCTCCTGGGCAATCTGCTTGAGGGTGACTTTGTTGGCCATCTCGCTCCTTCCGGGTTTACGCGCAATCTCTTGAAAGTATAGCGACTACCCCTCTACCTCGGTGATAAACACTTTACCAATCCGGTGGACGGCTGTTTTATCGCCGCCAGCGCACCAAATCCGTCCGGGTGGGGTATATTGCAATCGATTGATGACAACGACCACCAAAAGGCGGATATTCGTATGCACGAGAACGACTTTTTTAACGAGGACCTGCTCTGCGCGCTCGCCGGTGTCGCCGGCGAGGACAACGTGCTGATGAGCGAGCCCATGCGCGAGCACACCACGTTTAAGATCGGCGGCCCGGCCGATGTCTTTGTTACGCCCGACACCGAGCAGGGCCTCGTCGCCACGCTCGATACCTGCTATCGCTGCGACCTGCCACTCACCATCGTGGGCAACGGCTCCGACTTGCTCGTCGGCGACCAGGGCATCCGCGGCGTCGTCGTAGCACTGGGCGAAGGTCTCTCCGACATTACGGTCAACGGCACGCACGTCACGGCGGCAGCCGGTGCCTTGCTTTCCGATGTCGCCGCGGCGGCAGCCGAGGCCGGTCTCACCGGCATGGAGCCCATCTCGGGCATTCCCGGATCGGTCGGCGGCGCCTGCTACATGAACGCCGGAGCATACGGCGCCTGCATGGCCGATGTGCTGGGGTCCGTGCGCGTCTACAAACCTGCTCGCCAGCTCGACGACGGCACCCGCGGCAGCGGCAACATCATCGAGTTCGATGTCGACGAACTCAACCTGGGCTATCGCAAGAGCCGCATCGCCGACGACGGCTTTACCGTGCTTTCGGCCACCTTCAATCTCGCCCCGGGCAACGCCGCGATGATTAAGGCCGACATGGACGACTACCGCCAGCGCCGCGAGGACAAGCAGCCGCTCGACATGCCGAGTGCTGGCTCCACTTTCAAGCGCCCCGAGGGTTACTTTGCCGGCAAACTCATCATGGATGCCGGCCTGCGAGGACACGCCGTTGGCGGCGCGCAGGTGAGCGAGAAGCACTGCGGCTTCATCGTCAACGCCGACCACGCCACCGCCGCCGATGTCGACGAACTCATCCGCCACATCCAAACAACCGTCAAAGACCAATTCAACGTAGACCTAGAACCCGAAGTCCACCGAGTCGGCGAATTTTTATAGCCTGCCCACCGCGATCCACTTTAATTAATAACGGGACAAGTGATCTAGCTCACTTGTCCCGTTATCATTTATTTGCGAAGAACATCGGCTAGCCGCAGGATTGAAATCATCGACCGATAAGTGAGTTCCACTTTTTCGCCCGCAAGCAGTCGTTTCGAGCCAATCTCATCTAGCCCCACAAGCTGAGAAAACAGCGGGCTGCTCATCGTGCCCTCGTCAATTGATTCCCTTATGGTCTTCAAAACGTCCGTATCATGAAGCGACGCCGAGCTATAGGGGGCAACACGAGCGGAACTCTCAATTAACGACGAAACAAAAGGATGGAGATGCTTTGGACATAGTCCATCAAACACCACATCCCCATTGTCATCCGAGCCGACTAGTCGCCAACTATAATGATCGACCCAGTCGTCTCCGTCATA
This sequence comes from uncultured Collinsella sp., assembly GCA_900552425.1. Lineage (GTDB taxonomy): Bacteria > Actinomycetota > Coriobacteriia > Coriobacteriales > Coriobacteriaceae > Collinsella. The sequence continues at coordinate 3,335 of URZR01000083.1, forward strand.
TATGGTGTCCATGAGCAACTTCCCGTCTAGAGAGACCTATTTGGACATCGGGGCGCAAGACCGCAATCCATATAGGACCCGCAGCAGCTCCAACCCAACGCACCGCTCGACAATTGTAAATTGCGGCTATTTTAAATCTACATGATCAGTTCGAGTTCGCAACAAGGCGATTATTGCAGCTAGGTTATATTTCATTTTTCTTTTTGGTGAACCATCGGTTCCAAATACCAAAACCGAAGTCCACGGAGTCGATAAATTCATTTAAAAAAGGCCCCGAAAGGGGCCTTCGCCATATTTATTCAGACAACCAGTCCGGTGTGTGACGCATTGGATCCGAGAGGTCCGTGGCTGCCCGGAAGGCATTAGGTTGATCGCGAGTTCCGCACGAGCCGGAGAGCACTTAATGTGCTCTCCGTGCGAGCAGGACTGTCCGAGCAGGGAGTAAAGTCCTCCGGCTGCCTCCGGACAGGTCAGACCCGCTAGCAAGTCGGGTACTCGCCCTCCCAGACGATGCGACGGTACTGATCCGGATCGGTGTCGCCCTCGGTGGAGAAGCAGAGCACGGAGCTCGTCTTGTCCAGGCCGATGAGCTCCTTGAGCTCGGCGTACTCGGGATCGAGCATAAGGGTCTCGACCAGACCGGTGGTCACGGCGCCGGACTCGCCGGAGATAACGCGCGGGTCGCCCTTCTCGGGAGCGCCCAGGGTGCGCATGCCGCGAGCGGTGACCCAGTCGGGGCAGGACACGAAGGCGGTGGTGTGGTTGCGCAGGATATCCCAGCCCAGAATGTTGGGCTCGCCGCAGCACAGGCCGGCCATGATGGAGGGCATGTCGCCGTCCACGATGCGCGGGTCGCCGTCGCCGGCGGCAGCGCCCTTGTACAGGCAGGCGGCAGGCGCGCACTCAACCACGACGAAGGTGGGCGGGTTATCGGGATACAGGTTGGTGAAGTAGCCCACCACGGCGCCCGCAAGCGAGCCGACGCCGGCCTGCACGAACACATGGGTGGGACGGTTGATGGCGGCCTCGCGGAGCTGCTCCGCGGCCTCGGACGCCATGGTGCCGTAGCCCTCCATGATCCAGGACGGGATCTTCTCGTAGCCCTCCCAGGCGGTGTCCTGAACGATGACGCCGCGCTCGCAGGCATCGGCCTCGGCGGCGGCCATGCGCACGCACTCGTCGTAGTTGACCTCTTCGATGGTCACCGTGGCGCCCTCGGCGGCGATGTTATCAAAGCGGGGCTTGGTGGAACCCTTGGGCATGTGCACGACGGCCTTCTGGCCCAGCTTGTTGGCAGCCCATGCCACGCCGCGGCCATGGTTGCCGTCGGTGGCAGTAAAGAAGGTGGCCTGGCCAAAGTCCTTGGCAAGCTGATCGGAGGTCAGGTAATCGAAGGTGCACTCGGCAACGTCCTTGCCGGTCTCGTCGGCAATGTAGTTGGCCATGGCAAACGAACCGCCCAGGACCTTAAAGGCGTTGAGGCCAAAGCGATAGCTCTCGTCCTTAACGCACAGGTTGGAAAGGCCCAGGCGCGCAGCCTGACCATCCAGGCGGGCAAGCGGAGTGACGGTGTACTGGGGGAACGACTGGTGGAAGGCGCGGGCCTTCTTCACGTGGTCGAGGCTCATGATTCCCAAGTGCTTGTCATCGCTCTTGGGCATCGTGTTGCCCGCCCACTGGATCTTATCGGCCATACGGTGAACTCCTTAAGTTCTCTCTTGCCGGCCCCCGCATACGCGTTCCAGCCCGATCCCATTCACACGGCTGAACTTTTATGTGGATGCCAAACAAAAAGTTTGTTAGCACTGTTCTATCACACTTTTTGATTGGAAAACCTAACAAATTGTTTGTTGCCGTAATCGGTGCCTTTTCGCCGCCGAACGGTCACATAACACAGCGACACTTTCGTTATTTGCGAACAAGTGGGGTTTATGGCACAGTGAACCCAAACTAATTTTTAGGAAGGCACCCATGACCCCCGCACAGATTGAGTTCTACAAGCGCCTTGCACACGGCCTGGCGCTCCAATTTGGCCCCAACTGCGAAATCGTCGTCCACGACCTGGAGACCGAGGACGTGGACCGCTCCATCGTAGTGATCGAAAACGGCCACGTCAGCGGGCGCAAACTGGGTGACGGCCCCAGCCATATTGTGCTTGAATCTATGCACGAGGGCACCGCCGACGTGCACGACCGCGAGCCGTACCTCACCAAAACCGCCGATGGCAAGCTGCTCAAATCGTCGACGATCTTTATCCGCAACGACGAGGGCAAGCCCGTCGGCATTTTGGGCATCAACTTTGACATTACGCTTATGAAGGCTTTTGAGCGTTCGCTCGACGCCTTTACCGGCACCGGCGGCACGGGCTACACCGAGCCCGAGCCCATTACCAAAAACATCGGCGACCTGCTCGAGGACCTGCTGCACGAGTGCGAACAGTTTGTGGGCAAGCCCGCGGCACTCATGACCAAAGACGAGCGCATTCGTGCCATTGGCTACCTCGACCGTCGCGGCGCCTTCCTCATTTCCAAGTCGAGCGAGCGCGCCTGCGAGTTCTTTGGCATCTCCAAGTACAGCTTCTATAGCTACCTCAATGAGGCCAAGGCGGCGGCCGACGACAAGTAGGCACTCGCCTAGATTGCCCCTCCCCTTTTGGGCGCGAGTTCTGGAAAGCTCGAATCCAAGACCGAGCCGCTTGGGAAGTTCCATATAATCGATGTCATTAGTATTTCGAAAGGGTGGAACAGAATGGCGTTGAGCAAGGCATCATGCACCGGTCGCGGATTGATTCCGGCAATTGGTGGACATGTGCACCGCATGTTCGATGAGGGTGAAGACGACCTGTTTTCGCTGAGCCTTGACGACGTGATGGATGATCGCCCGTGGACCGCCGACGAACTCATGGGCGGCGGGGCTCGCCCGTCAAGCCCCAATCCCGCACTTGCGCCCAAGCCCGCATCTGCGCCGACTCCTGCGCAGTCGCCTGTTTCGACGCCCGCGCCTACACCCGCACCCATTTCGGCGCCCACGACCGCTCCCCGCCCCGCAAGCGACCCGTCCGAGACGGCGGCATTTCTCGCTGCAGCGACGCAGGGCAAATCGGCCGGCTGTACCGTTATGTACAACGCCCAGCAGTTGCCCGTTCCTGCGGCACGCAAGCCTCCGGTCACAAGGCTCGATGAGCCCGTTGCCCATCAGGTTGCCTACGATTCCTGGGCTGCAGCCGATCTGGATGAGACCTCTACCGGCATGCCGGCGCTCGACGTTCCAGTTAATCCGCTTTTTGCCGCCAACACGAGCGCCGCGGACTATGAGGGCGGTGCGGCATATTCCGATTATTCCGATAGCTATACTGGCACCGGTCGCATCGAGACCGAGGATTATGGCACTGCATCGAGCGATTATCTCAACGATCCGTACGCCGCCACGCCTGCACCGGAATATGACCCGGAGGCCGCGTCCGCACCGGCGTATACCAAAAGCACGGGCGAAGAGCGCTTCGCCGATTATTACGCCGAGGAAAAGGCGCTGCGTTTCTCGGAATTTCCGCAGGCAGTCAAGGTTGCCTTTATCGCCATTGTCATTGCCCTGCTCGGCGTCATTGCGTTTGAGGGATTCCGGCTGTTCTCCGGCCCCACCCAAGCGGAGTCGGAGACCCAGCAAAAAGAGGACGATGACGAGTATCTGGACATCAACACCCTCAAGGGCGACCCCAACGACGGAGACGATGAGTAGCGAGAGCTGAAGGCGGCCGCAGGATCCCGCATCCAGCACCGGCTTCTAAGTGCTGTTTTGTCATCCAGCTACACTTTTCCGAAGTTTTAAGGTGCCTATTTCGACACTTTTCCGTACTTTTACACGGCTGATTTCGACACTTTTCCGGATGAAAGCCGAATAATCACTTGGGAAACCAACGCCGTTCACGCGTCATTTCGCAGGCGGCGCTTGATTTCTGTCCGTACACGTTGATAGACTTCCTCTTGCCCGCAAGGAGCGGGCGCATTTTATCCAGAGTCGGGG
>URZR01000084.1 GCA_900552425.1 uncultured Collinsella sp.
AGGCCGAAGTCCCGAAGGGTTTCGGCCTTTGTTTTCCACAGCGTCCAAACGCAGTTTATCGATTCTCGATGCTACCGATATTCTTGAGCTCGATGGAGATGAGGCCGTTGGGTTCGTTGACGAACTCGATGTACTCGGAATTCGAACCCATCTCGGCAGGGAAGCTGATCTCGATGCCCGTATCGGTACGAATCTTGTGGTTGCGCACGGCCGCGCGTTCGACCTGCTTGCGCTCCACGGGAACGCGCTCAGGAACTTTCTCCTCGGTCAGTGCCGCGCGCACGCTTTCCTTGATGACCGGCTCGTCCTCAAAGACCTCATCGACGATATCCCAAGGCGGCAGCTCCTCGTCATCCTCAACCTTCTCGGCCACAGCAGCCTTAACCTTGGCGAGCGCTACGGCCGTATTGGCACCATGCTCCTCGGCGACTTCCTCGACCACGCGCGTCACGGTGTCGATGACCTCCTTGCCCGACACGCCCGTGTCGCACTGCAGCAGGCCATCGGGAATAAGCATACGGTCCTCGCCGGCAATCTTGCGTTTCTTGTCCACGTAGCCGATCTCCATGGTGCTCGCGCGCACGATGGCATAGCTTGGCACCTTTTGCGAGGGGTTTGGCAGAATAGCGTAGTGGCGCGCGATGTCATTGCGCACCTCCCCCTCCTCGCGGCCCACTTCGTGCATAAAAGCCTGCTTGGAGCCCAGCAGCATCACGGCAAACCAGCGGGCATCCTCATCGTCGTCAAAATCGGCCACCAGCACATCGGTGGACTCGGCTTTCTCGGCTTTGGTGAGCTCGGAAGAGATAAACTCCGCAATCTGCTGCGACAGATCCACGAACTCACGCTCGCCAAAGAAATAGCCCTTGAGCTCACCGCCGAATGCGGAGTTCTCGGCAAACGTGGCGCGCTTGTTATCGGCAGAGGTGCGGGCACGGCGCAGGTGCGTGGTCACAAAGTTGCGCACGGTTCGACTCTCGATATCGAGCTCGCGCTGGCTCATAACGTTGACGGCAGAGTCAAAGTCCAGGATATGCAGAATCGCGTGATTGATTTTCATATACGGCATTCCGTTCTAGATCGATTTCGGCACGAACCAGTATAGCGGTCGAGCCCTCCCCGAGCGCATCGAAGATTGGTGCATCGGGGACAGGTTGCTTTGCACCAATGGCTAGCGCAGGAGCTCGGACTGCCAAGCCTCGAGCTGTTCTGCCAGACTCTTACCGGCAGCGGACATGTCGATCTGGGGTCGTTTGGGCAGCAGCGCGCATTTAAGGATTGCCACGATGGTCTGCGAGACAAAGCGTCGCGTATCCTTGTCAAAGCCTTGCGCAGCCTGGAGCATCACGGGCAGGCTCTCGCGCAGATTTCCAACGATATCCGCAAACCGCTCAGCACCCGTAGCCTCAAACACGGAGAACAATGCATCTACAAAACGCTCACGCTCGTTAGGCGACACTGCAAGCAGCATCTCGCGAATGGAGCCATCAACGTATCGAGCACCGGCGGACAGGCGCTCACAGTACACGAAGTCGCGACCATCAACCACCCAGCTAAAGGGATTGTGCTGCAGCAGGCTGAACTCGGTGCTCTCAACGATGGCATAGTCCTCCTGTGTCTCGAACATCATGCCAAAGATTGACGACCGAGGTAGCGTCTTGTCGATTCGACCGGATAGGTCGGTGAAGGCGTTGCCGCTCAGAAACTCCTCGACGAAGCCCGGACCATCATGGGAATACGCCCGTTCGATTCGCTCACGGGCGACATCGGGGCACATCGCCGCACCGTACACCGCAAGGTTTCCACCCTTGGAATGACCTCCGCACAAAAGCGGCCCGCCAATCGCATCCGCCGCCTCGTCTACATAACGCGCCGCGGATTCCTGGGCCGGCACAGGACACCGGAACGCCATGTTAAAGTCCTCTTTCCAGCCCACAATCGTGCTGTCGGTCCCCCGGAAGGCAAGATAGCTAAACCCCGCCGGAAATCGGAACGTCATGGCCGCAAACTGCTCCGTTGTCTCGGCATCACTCACGCTACGATAGCCGCAAACACGAACGCCACGGTAGCGAGGGCTTGCTGCCACAGCCTCCAACAGGGCACGGCTCCCCTCCGGATCCCACAGGTCGCCAATCATGTCTTGGTAGCACTCGGCGCGCAGCAGCTCGCGTACGTCTAGGCCCTGCCAGTTCGTCAGCTCCGCCATATCACCCGGCAAACGCAAATAGGACAACCACGCAAAGACCAGGCTATCCACCGCACAGAACGGCCGTTCCTCAAACGGATCAAACGCCGTCTGGGCATAGGTCAAAAAATTAGGCGAATCCGACATGGCCCTCCCATCAACTATGGTGCATTGGGGTGGTGCAAAGTAACCTGACCCCCTCGCACCAAAAAGGCGCCCGGACCGTGTGGCCCGGACGCCTTTCATTGTAGCCTGTTGCCCAAAAGAGCTTGATTTAGCAGGAGAAGTCGACGCTGTCGATGATGTCCTTGAGGGCCTTTGCGGAGGCGGTGAGCTCATGCTGCTCGTCATCGTTCAGCGGCACGGGGACGCGGCAGACAACGCCGTCGCGGCCGACGACGGTCGGCATGGAGATGGCCAGATCGGACAGGCCATACTCGCCCACCATGAGCGAGGAGACAGGCAGAACGGTCTGCTCATCGCGCATGACGGCAGTGCAGATGCGCTTGACGGCCATGGCAACGCCATAGTAGGTAGCGTGCTTCTTCTCGATGATGGTGTAGGCGGAGTTCTTGACGTCCTCGGCGATACGCTTCTCGGCAGCCTCGTGCTCCAGATGACCGTGAAGCTCGCAGAAGGTGTTCAGCGGAACGCCAGCAACCTGAGCGCTGGACCAAGCGACAAATTCGGAGTCGCCGTGCTCGCCCATGACATAGGCCTGGACATCGCGCGGGTCAACCTCGACGTGGGCACCAAGCATCTGCTGCAGACGGCCAGTGTCGAGCACGGTGCCGGAGCCGATGACATGGCCCTCGGGCAGGCCGGACATCTTGATGGCAGCATAGGTCAGAACATCGACCGGGTTGGAGACGATTAGCAGAATGCCGTCGAAGCCGGACTTCTTAATCTCGGGGATAATGGACTTAAAGATGTTGACGTTCTTGTTGACCAGGTCCAAGCGGGTCTCACCGGGCTTCTGGGCAGCGCCAGCGGTGACGACGATCATGGCGGCGTCGGCGACATCGGAATAATCGCCGGCGTAGATCTTCATCGGCTCGGCAAACGTCATGCCGTGCGCGATATCCAGGGCCTCACCCTCGGCACGGTTCTTGTCCACGTCGATGAGGACCATCTCGGAGAACAGACCGCTCTGCATCAGCGCGAACGCCGAAGACGAACCGACGAAACCGCAGCCGACAATAGCGACCTTCTTCTCGTTAACCATTAGAAACTCCCATCTCTCTCCACAGACAAGCCGCCCGGGAACGACCCGAGCGGCTTGCCGTAATCCCAATACATCCAATCGGGACTTTGATTATGCCCCTATTCGCAGCCAAAAATCGACCGTTTACCGAAATTGTTTGCAGTATTCGTAAAATAACTGCACGAAATCGGTTTCGAGCTATTGACGAGTCGAAATAGGTTTCTAATACAGGCCCGCCTCGCGAATGGCCTCGACAGCCAAAGCGATCTGATCGGGCGGCAAGACCAGTGCCATACGCACGTGCCCCTCGCCCGAAGGACCAAAGCTCGCGCCCGGCGTCACCACAACGCCGGCCTTCTCCATAAGCTCCTCGCAAAACGCCATGGAATCGGTGCGACCACCGGGAAGCTTGGCCCACACAAACATAGAGCCATGCGCGTTGGGACGCTCCCAGCCCAGGCCCTCAAGACCGTCGCACAGGGCATCGCGGCGCTCCTGGTACTTCAGACGCTGCGCCTCGACCTCATCGCGCGGACCGTTCAGGCACGCGATGGCGGCCTTCTGAATCGGGAAGAACATACCAAAGTCGATCTGGCCGCGCAGCTTGGCAAAGGCAGAGACCACATCCTCGCGACCGACCAAAAAGCCGATGCGGGCACCGGTGACGTTAAACGACTTGGAGAGCGAGAAGAACTCAACGCCCACCTCGAGCGCGCCGGGATACTGCAAGAAGCTGCCGCCGGGCTCGCCGTCAAACACGATGTCGGAGTACGCGTTATCATGGACGATCAACAGATCATGCTCGCGGGCAAAGGCGATAATCTCCTCGTAGACCTCGGGCGTGCCCACCGAGCCGACCGGGTTCGCGGGCAGCGACACGATCATGTACTTGGCACGATCGGCAACCTCGGGATCGATACCCGCCACATAGGGCAGGTAATTGTGCTCGGCAACCAGCGGATAGTATTCGAGCTTGGCATCGGCGATCTTGGCACCCGCCTCAAAGACCGGGTAGCACGGATCGGGAACCAAAATGGTGTCACCCGGATCGAGCAGGGCAAGGCCCAAATGGCCCACCCCCTCCTGCGTGCCGTTGCACGACTGCACCATAGACGGCGTAATGCCCGAAACGCCAAAGCGACGCTCATAGTAATCGCACACGGCCTGCTTGAGTTCGGGCAGGTCGCGCAGGGCATACTTCCACATCTCGGGGTCCTGGGCCGCTTGCGTGAGCGCCTCGACCACGTGGTCGTACGGCTTAAAGTCGGGCGTGCCCACGCTCATGTTGTAAATGGTCTTGCCCTGAGCCTTCAGCGCAAGCAGTTTGTTGTTGAGCGAGGCGAAGACCTCCGCGCCAAAGCGGTCGAGACGCTGCGATGCCTGCATGGTGCCACCTTTCGATATAAAAAACGCGGCGCTCCGACAAGAGCGCCGCGCGATACGGGCCATCAGATTGCAAAAGTGTAACGCTTGCAACCCCCGTATTGGTTCAATTTAGCCAACCTTAGTCAACTGGATTGAGCGCGTCGATCTGCGCAAGCCACAGACGCGAGCTGGCGTCACTCGGCATACGCCAATCGCCGCGCGGGCTGAGCGTCACCGAACCCACCTTGGGACCATCGGGCAGGCAGCTGCGCTTAAACTGCTGGGCAAAGAAGCGACGGTAGAACGTACGTAGCCACGTGTGGACGGTCTTGGCGTCGTAGACGCCCTCGAAGCTCTTGAGCGCCATGCGGTAGATCTTGCCCGGCTCAAAGCCAAAACGCAGCAGGTAGTAGAGGAAGTAGTCGTGCAGCTCGTACGGGCCCACCAAATCCTCGGTCTTCTGCGCAATCTCGCCGTCGCCCGTGGGCGGCAGAAGCTCGGGGGACACCGGCGTATCGAGGATATCGAGCAAGACCTCGGCGATACGCCCGCCAAAGACATCAGCCGCATAGCGCACCAGATGGCGCACAAGCGTCTTAGGCACGCTCGCGTTGACGGCGTACATGCTCATGTGGTCGCCGTTATAGGTAGCCCAGCCGAGCGCCAGCTCCGACAGGTCGCCCGTGCCAATGACAAAACCGCCAGCCTGGTTGGCCAGATCCATCAGAATCTGCGTACGCTCGCGGGCCTGGCTGTTCTCGTAGGTCACGTCTTGGACGGCCGGATCGTGCTCAATGTCCTTGAAGTGCTGCTCCACAGCCGCATGGATCGAAACCTCGCGGAAGCTCACACCCAAGTCACGAGCGAGCGACTCGGCATTGGACTTAGTGCGGTGCGTCGTGCCAAAGCCGGGCATGGACACGGCAGTGATGCCCGTGCGCGGCAGCCCCAGCGCATCGAAGGCACGCACGGTCACGAGTAGCGCCAGTGTGGAATCGAGGCCGCCGGAAAGGCCGATGACGGCAGCCTTGGTACCCGTATGGGCAAGGCGGGTCTTGAGGCCAGCAGTCTGCAGATTGAGAATAGTCTCGCAGCGCTCGGCCAGATCACCGTGGTCGGCCGGCACAAAGGGCGCGCGGGGGAAGACACGGTCGATGTCGAGCGCATCGCGCAGGACAGGCTCTTTGGCCAGCACGCCCTCAAACGAAAACTCAACGGTCGTGGCCTCCGGCGCATCGTCCGCGCGCGCCCACGTCGTCGAGCGACGGCGCTCGGCAACCAGGCGGTCAAGATCGACATCGGCCACCGCCATATCGCAGGTAAGCAGTTTAGTGGCGGCGAGCTTGGATCCGTTTTCGTAGATAAGGTTCTCGCCCGCAAAGACCATGTCGGTCGTGGACTCGCCCTCGCTCGCGTCTGCATAGGCATAGGCACAGTACAGGCGCGCGCTCTGATTGGAGATTAGGCTGCGGCGGTAATCTGCCTTACCGATAATCTCGTCCGAAGCCGACGGATTGAGGATCACCGTCGCACCGGCAAGCGCCATCTCGGTCGAAGGGGGCGCCGGCACCCACAGGTCCTCGCAGACCTCAACGCCCAGCACCATATCCTCGGCACCTTCATCACAGCAGCGGTAGACAAGCCCCGAACCCAGCGGAACCGGACCCTGACCGGCAAACTCGACCCACACGGGATCCGCGGGCGCCGGAGCAAACCAACGGCGCTCATAGAACTCGCCATAGTTGGGCAAATACTTCTTGGCCGTGAGGCCCAAAAGCTCGCCCGCGCAGCACACGGCGGCGCAGTTGTAGATATTCTCGGCAACCGCAACGGGAAGACCGACGGTAAAGACAATCGGCAGCTCGCGAGTTTCATCGAGAATATGTGCCAGAGCAGCCTCGCAGGCATGCAGCAGCGTGCGATTATGGAACAGGTCGGCCGCGGTATAGCCGCACAAGTTAAGCTCGGGCAGCACCAGCGCGCGAACGCCGCGCTCGGCAGCCTCGCGAACAGCCGCCAGCGCAACCTCGGCATTGCCCTCGACATCGGCCACGCGAATCTGCGGCGACGCCGCCGCCACACGCAAAAAGCCATCAGACTGAGAAAGGTGAAGATTCATAAGAATGCTCCCGTGCGTAGACGCCATTCACAACAATTAGCAAGCTCTATTGTAGTTCAACCGCCGGGTGCAACCGCATCCCACCAACTTGGTGAGCTATTGATGAGTTGATGGTATCTGTTAAATGTCACGTACGATTCACATCTGGTGGGTACCCTGATGGCTACACGAAACGAAGCAGATTTACACCGGGAGGACCCCGTATGACAACCAAGTACACCGACGCGCCGCGCACGCGCGTCATGACACCGGCATCGCTCAACAACGGCGTGCACGAGAACCATTCCATCGGACAGACCATGGCCATCGCGCCCAAAAAAGGCCTGTTTGACGACATTTCCATTCCCCAGATCATCGCCGGCGCCGCAGCCGCCGCTACGAGCGTCGCGCTTGCCTCCAAGATCGGTATCGCCGGATCGGTGATCGGTGCCGCTGTGAGCTCGGTCATCACCGTTGTGTCCTCGCAGGTC
>URZR01000085.1 GCA_900552425.1 uncultured Collinsella sp.
GCTCGACACGGGCGCCATGTATCGCGCCGTCACGTTCGCCGCGCTCGACCGCGGCATCGACCTGGACGACGAGGCGGCCATCGACGCCCTCGCCGAGCAGATCGAAATCCGCTTTACCAACGGAACTGGCGAAGACACGCGCCTGACCATTGACGGCAAGGACGCCTCGGCTGCCATTCGCACCCCGCAGGTCGACGCCAACGTGTCCAAGGTCTCGGCCTACCCGGGCGTGCGCGCGGCCATGCTCATCCATCAGCGCCGCGCCGCAGAGGACCGCGATATCGTGGCCGAGGGTCGCGACATCGGAACCGTCGTGTTCCCCAACGCGCAAGTCAAGGTCTTCCTGACCGCTGACCCGCGCGAGCGCGCCCGCCGCCGCGTGCTGCAGCGCCACCAGAACGACGCCCAGCCGCTCACCACCGAGCAGCTCGAGGCCGAGGTCGACGAGACCCTCGACGCCCTCAAACAGCGCGATAAACTCGACAGCAGCCGCGAGGTCGCGCCGCTCGTTCCCGCCGAGGACGCCGTGCACGTCGACTCCACCGCCCATACCATCGACGAGGTCGTCCGCATTATCGAGGGCCTCATCAACCAAAGGAGGTAGCCCATGCGCCTGTTTAAGCAGACGCCCGAGGACTATTACAACGCCCCCTACGCCGAGTTCCCGGCGCTCATCCGCGGTACCGTCGTCGTAGTCATGGCCATCCTTTGGGCCTTCTCCAAGCTCATGTGGCGTTGGAAGGTCGAAGATGCCGATCTGCTGTTTGAGCGCCAGGACGGCCGCGGCAGCGTGGTCATCTGCAACCACACCTCGATGGCCGAGCTCTTGGCCGTGGAGACGGCGCTGTTCTTTGGGGGGCGCCGCATTCGTCCCATCTTTAAGTCCGAGTTCGCCAAGAGCAAGATTGTGCGCTGGGCCTTTAGCCGCGTGGGCGGCATCCCCGTGGAGCGTGGTACTGCCGATATGAAGTGCTTGCGTGCCGCCCAGCATGCGCTGCAGCGAGGACGTCCTGATCTTCCCCGAGGGTACGCGCATCCGCTCGAGCGAGATCAAGCCCGAGGTCCACGGCGGCTTTGCGCTCATCGCCCAGATGGGTAAGGCACCCGTCAACCCGCTCGCCATCTGCGGCTGGTCCGATATTACGCCTGCGGGCAAAAAGATCATGCGCCCCAAAAAGTGCTGGATCCGCGCCGGCAAGTCAATTTCGCTTTCCGACGCGCCTGCCGAGCTCAAGCGCAAGGAGCGCCTAGCCTGGTTTGAGTCCGAAGCCATGAGTCGCGTCTACGCCATGCGTGATGACCTGTGCGCCGAGCACCCGGGCAGGTTCTAGCCATGGACGAGGAAGTCATGAACACCGCCGAGGCTGTGCCCGGCAAGGCAGACGCCCCCACTATCGAAATCGCTGCCCACGCCGGCACCTGCTACGGCGTACAGCGTGCGCTCGATATGGCGCTGGCCGCTGCGCCGCAGGCAGGGGAGTGCACTCAGGTCCATACCTTGGGTCCGCTCATCCATAACCCGATCGTGGTACGCGAGCTCGCCGAGGCAGGCGTCGGTCTGGCCGACACCTTGGACGACGCCACGTCGGGCACTGTGATCATCCGCGCCCACGGCGTGGTGCCGCAGGTTATCGATGAGGCGCGCGATCGCGGCCTGCACGTAATCGACGCCACCTGCCCCTACGTGAAGAAGGTCCACGTGGCGGCCGAGCGCCTGGTGCGCGAGGGCTACCGCGTGATCGTCGTGGGCGAGCCGGGCCACCCCGAAGTCGAGGGCATCCTGGGCCACGCCGGCGATGACGCGCAGGTCGTGAGCTGCGCTGCCGATGCGGACGCGCTGTCGCTCAAGGGTAAAGTGGGCTTGGTTGTGCAGACCACCCAGACTGCGCAGAACTTGGCCGAGGTCGTGGCTGCTATCACCCCGCGCGTGCAGGAGCTGCGCGTGATCAACACCATCTGCGCCGCCACGAGTGAGCGTCAACAGGCAGCAGCCACACTTGCCAACCGCTGCGACTGCATGGTCATCGTGGGCGGCAAGAACTCGGGCAACACCCGCCGCCTGGCGCAGATTTGCGCAGACGCCTGCGAGCGCACGTATCACATCGAGGAAGCTTCTGAGCTCCAAGCCGCGTGGTTTACCGACGCTCACCACATCGGCATCACCGCCGGAGCCTCCACCCCGCAAGAACACATCGAGCGCGCCGTCGAGCGCATCAAGGAGCTTTGCCGCTAACCATGGACCAGACCGTACCCGCATACGCCGCCGAGGTGGCCGATTACGGGCGCAGCCGCGACCCCGAGCCGGGTGAGGGCGCGCTCGTAAAGAACGTGCGTCCCGAATCGCCCGCGTGGGATGTGGGTATCGAGCCGGGCATGCGCGTGCTCACGGTCAACGGTGAGGCGCTCACCGACATGATCGTATGGCTCTGGGAGGCCGACGATGATACCGTCGACCTCGAGGTTTTCGACCCGCGCGACGGCACCGTCACCCCCGTCGAGCTCGACCGCTTTCCCGGCGAGGATTGGGGTTTGGAGTTCGATGGCCCCATCTTCGACGGCATGCGTACCTGCGTCAACGCCTGCGTGTTCTGCTTTATGACCATGCTCCCCAAGGGCGGCCGCTCCACGCTCTATATTCGCGACGACGACTATCGCCTAAGCTTTTTGCAAGGCAACTTTGTCACGCTTACGAACCTCACCGACGAGGACGTGCATCCAGCGCAACATGAGTCCCATGAACGTGTCGGTCCACGCTGTGAGCCCCGACGTCCGCCGTCGTATGATGGGCCGTAACGCCCAGCGAGGCATGGACGTACTCGAGACCATCATGGCCGCCGGCATCGAGATTCACGCGCAGATCGTGTTGTGCCCCGGCATGAACGACGGCGAGGAGCTGGAAAAGACCCTGCGCTTTTGCGAGGAGCACGAGCAAATCACAAGCCTGGGCATTGTGCCGCTCGGTTTTACCAAACACCAAAACCGCTTTAGCTGGTCATACAGCGACAAGCCCGAACTGGCGCGCGAGACCATTGCCATGATCCGTCCCTACCAGGATCGTGCCTACGAACGCTTTGGCCGCCACACCTTCCAGATGAGCGACGAGTTCTATCTGGACGCCGGCATCGATCCTCCCGAGGCAGACTTTTACGACGGCTACCCGCAGTACTACGACGGCATCGGCATGATCCGCTCGTATCTGGACGAGACCGACGACGTGCTGGCTACCGATGCCGAGCGACTGGCCCGCGTCCGCGAGGCCATCGCCGCCCGCAGCCAGCACCTGCTGTGCCTCTCCGGCGCCAGCGCGCGCGACACCGTGGCGCGTTTTGTGGAGTCTCCACGGGGCCTTGCCGGCACCGTCACAGCCATCAAGAACCGCTACTTTGGCGGCAACGTGGACGTGACCGGCCTCATCGTCGCGTGTGACATTCTGGAGCAGCTGCCCCGAGATCTGTCGGGGGTTATGCTCTTTGTGCCTAAGCTCATGTTCAACGCTGACGGCATGACGCTTGACGAGTATCATCGTGACGATTTACTCGCAAGCCTTACCAGTCGCGGCGCCGAGGTTCATGTGGTGTCGACCATGCCGCATGAGCTGCTCGATACCCTGGAGCACATCCTTGGCATTGTGCCTGCCGACTCTACTAATTCCGCTGACCCTACCCATTAAAGGAGAGCAGATGAAACCTATCGTCGCCGTCGTCGGACGCCCCAACGTGGGCAAGTCCACGCTCGTTAACCGCCTGGCCCAAACCTCGGACGCCATCGTCCATGAGTCCCGCGGCGTCACGCGCGATCGCTCATACCACACGGCCGATTGGAACGGCCGCGAGTTCACCATTGTCGACACGGGCGGCATCGAGCCGCTCAAGAGCGATGACGTCTTTGCCACGTCCATCCGCGACCAGGCCCTCGCCGCCGCCGAGGAAGCCGCCGTCATCCTGTTTGTGGTCGACGGCCGCACCGGCGTCACCGAGGAGGACGAGTCGGTCGCCCGCATGCTCAAGCGCTGCGACAAGCCGGTCTTTCTACTGGTGAACAAGCTCGACAACCCCGATCGCGAAAACGACAGCATCTGGGAGTTCTATTCGCTCGGCGTCGGTGAGCCCACGCCCCTCTCGGCCCTGCATGGCCACGGCACGGGCGACCTGCTCGACGACATCGTGGCCCTGTTGCCCGAGGAGGAGGACGAGGTCGCCGATGAGTTCCCCGACGCCCTGAACGTCGCCATCATCGGCCGCCCCAATGCCGGCAAGTCGTCGCTGTTCAACCGCATCCTGGGCGCCGACCGCTCTATCGTGTCCAACATTGCCGGCACGACGCGCGACGCCATCGACACCGTCGTGGAGCGCAACGGCAAGCACTACCGCATGGTCGACACCGCGGGTATTCGCAAGAAGAGCACCGTGTACGAGAATATCGAGTACTACTCCATGGTCCGCGGCCTGCGCGCCATCGATCGCGCCGACGTGGCGCTGCTCGTCGTCGACGCCTCCGTGGGCGTTACCGAGCAGGACCAGAAGGTCATGGGCTTGGCCATCGAGCGCGGCTGCGCGATCGTTGTGCTGCTCAACAAGTGGGATCTGCTCGACGACGACCGCAAGCGCGAGGCCTGCATGGAGACCGTCGACCGCCGTCTGGGCGTTATGGCTCCCTGGGCCCAGTACCTGCGCATCTCTGCCCTCACTGGCCGCAGCGTCGAGAAGATCTGGGCGATGGTCGACGCCGCCGAAAAGACGCACCTCGCGCCTCAACACGTTCCTCACCGACCTGCGCGAGTTCGGCCATACCGTGGTGGACGGCAAGCGCCGCCTGCGCATGCACTACGTGACCCAGACGGGCGTCAACCCGCCGACGTTCACGTTCTTCGTCAACCATAGCGACCTGGTCAACGACACCTACCAGCGCTACGTGGAGAACCGCATGCGCTCGACCTTCGATTTTGCCGGCACGCCCATTCGACTCTTCTTTAGGAAGAAGGAGCAAAAGGATGCATAATCCGATTCTGCTGACCGCCATCTGCGCCGTGGTCTCGTTCTTTATCGGAGCGATTCCGTTTGGCCTGATCCTGGGCCGCATGTTCAACCACACGGACATTCGCAAGGCGGGCTCCGGCAACATCGGCACAACCAATGCGCTGCGCGTGGCCGGCCCTAAGGTGGCCGCGCTCACGTTGTTGCTCGACTGCCTTAAGGGCGCCATCTGCGTCCTTATCGCGCGTCCGCTCATTGCCGACTTGGGCTATGGCTTCCCCGTAAGCATCATGGCGCCCGGAGCCCCCGGCGATTGGATGCTCGGCGTCATTTGCCTAGCAGCGGTGTGGGGCCATATCTTCTCGCCCTACCTTAACTTCCACGGCGGCAAGGGTATCGCGGTTGGCCTGGGCGTCATCCTCGCCTGGTACTGGCCTATTGGCCTGTCGCTGCTCGGCATGTTTATCGTAGCCGTCGCCATCACCAAGTATGTGTCGGTGGGCTCGCTTGCCGCGGCCATCGGTCTTCCCATCGCTGCTTGCGCGGTCTTTCCGTACAGCAGCCTGGGACTTAAGTTTTGCATGGCGATGATCGGCATCACCGTGGTGTGGGCCCATCGCGCGAATATCCAAAAGCTCATGACTGGTAAGGAGTCCAAGCTCTCGTTTACCAAGCGCGTCACCGAGCCCGACGATAAGTAGGAGAGAGTCATGAATGTTGCGCTGATTGGCTCCGGCTCCTGGGGAACCGCCGTCGCCGGCCTTGCCGCCGCGCGAGCCGAGCGCGTGACCATGTGGGCCCACAGCGAGCAGACGGCCGCCGGCATTAACGGCGAGCACCGCAACCCGCGCTATCTGGTGGGATACGAGCTGCCGGACAACGTGGTGGCAACGACCGAGCTCGCCCAGGCGCTCGACGGTGCCGATGCGATCATCTTTGCCGTGCCCTCCACGCACTTGCGCGACGTGTGCCATCAGGCGGCGCCGTTCATCGCGGACGACGCCCCAGTGCTCTGCCTCACCAAGGGCATCGAGCCCGAGTCTGGCCTGCTCATGAGCGAGGTCATCGCCAGCGAGATCGGCAACGAGACGCGTGTGGCGGCGCTTTCGGGCCCCAACCATGCCGAGGAAATCTGCCGCGGCGGGCTTTCGGCCGCCGTCATCGCCAGCAAAGACCAACAGGTAGGGGAGACCTTCAAGGACCTGCTCCTGTCCACGGCTTTTCGCATCTATCTGTCGCAGGACATGACGGGTGTCGAGGTCTGCGGCGC
Source organism: uncultured Collinsella sp. (assembly GCA_900552425.1). Lineage (GTDB taxonomy): Bacteria > Actinomycetota > Coriobacteriia > Coriobacteriales > Coriobacteriaceae > Collinsella. The sequence goes on from URZR01000085.1 coordinate 6,244, forward strand.
CATGAAAAATGTCATCGCCATCGTGTGCGGCATCTCCGCCGGCTCGGGCGCGGGCGACAACACGCTCGCCCTCATCATGACGCGCGGTCTGGCCGAAATCAGCCGCCTGGTGCACGCCCGCGGCGGCCAGGCCATGACCTGCATGGGGCTTGCCGGCATGGGTGACCTCATCGCCACCTGCACCTCGGAGCATTCGCGCAACCGCACCTTTGGCTACGAGTTTGCCCACGGCGTGTCGCTCGACGAGTACCAGGCGCGCACGCATATGGTGGTCGAGGGCGCCGTCGCGGCCCGCAGCGTCAGCGAGCTCGCCCGTTCACTGGGCGTAGACATTCCGCTCACCTTTGCCGTGGAGCAAACGCTCTACAACGGTATTACTTTGGATAGGGCGCTCGAGATTCTTACCGATCGCGTCCCCTCTCAAGAGTTCTACGGACTCACCGACTAGCGCAGAAAGGCTACTACCATGGGTTCCATTAAAATCGCTCCGTCCGTCCTTTCGGCCGACATGGCCAACCTTAAGGGCGAACTCGATAAGATCGCCGGTGCCGACTACGTGCACTTCGACGTCATGGACGGTCACTTTACCGGCAACCTCACCTTTGGCGTTGACATCCTCAAGGCCGTCAAGCGCTCCACCAATGTACCGGTCGACGCGCACCTCATGGTGTCGAACCCCGACGAGACGGTCGATTGGTACGCAGACGCCGGCGCCGATATGATCACCGTACACTACGAGGCCTCCACGCACCTGCACCGCA
>URZR01000086.1 GCA_900552425.1 uncultured Collinsella sp.
ATGTTCTCGGTCCACGAGCCCTCGCCGGCGAGCATCTCCACCTTAGAGACGCGGCGGGCCTTCTTCTCGCCCTTGCTCATCACGCGCACCACGCTCGTGGGGTGCGCGGCGTCTGCCAGCACGCGCGAGACCTGCGAGCGCGGGAAGGAACCCGTGGGCGTCCAGAGTGCGACCTCGAGTGCCTTAGTGCGGCGCGATGCGCGAATGCCCACGCGTTCGAGCCCCAGGTTGTGGCTGCCACTCAGATAGTTGAGTGCGCCGACGACCGATTTGAGTGCCTTGGGAAAACGCTTATCGAACAGCGGGCACGAATCGACGGTCACGATTTTGCTGGGGTCGACGCCGTGCATGCCAAGGCGAACTCGACCGTTAACGACGGTCGGCTCCAGCTCAATCTTATTGCGGTAGCCCCAGTCGTCCTTGGTGTGGCGGATGGGCTGTACCAACTCATCGACCTGTTCAGGAGCGAACTTGCCGATGCGCTCGAGCGTGGAGCGCAGGTTTTGCTCCTTGGCGGCGAGCTGTGCCGTGCGTGAGAGATTGCCCCACGAGCAGCCGCCGCAGATGCCCACGAAGGGGCAGGGAGGCTGAATGCGATCTGGGCTTGGCTCCAGAATCTCGGTGGTGCGGGCGCGCATGAACGATTTGCCGTCCTGAACGATTTCGGTCTCGACGGTGTCGCCTGCCACGGCGCCCTGCACAAAGACGGCCTTGCCGTTGTCGGCGTGCGCCAGTCCGTCAGCGCCGTAGGTCATCGATTCTATGGTGAGCTTCATATTCCTGCCTGTCATTCTCGGTTTTGTCCGCAACCATGGTAGCAGGGAAAAGCGCCCCGTATCTGGGGCATTCCTCAAATACGGGGCGCTTCTACAAACGTCTATTTCGTCTTGCCGGTAATGAGCGTCTTAAGGCCTAGACCAATTAGACCCAAGCCCATGCGCACGCGACCGGGGCGATGGCGCTCGATGGCCTTGGTCTTGCCAGCGGGCTTCTCGCGGCGAGCGTTCTTCTCGGACGTGGGCTTGGCCGTCTGCGGTTGGGGCCGAGGAGCGGGCTCGGACTCAGGCTCAATGACGGTCGCCTGAACCTTCTGAACCTCGGGTGCGGCCGGCTGCGGTTCGGGCTGGGATGCGAGCGCGGGTTCTGCCTTGGCAACAGCTTCCGGCTCGGCAATGGGCTCGACAACTGCCTCGCGCTCAACCTCGGCCCGAATAGCTTCCTCGGCCGCGTGCTCCTTTTCTTGTGCGCGCTGCTGCGCGGCGGCCTCGGCATTGCGATAGGCACGATCCAGCAGAGCTTCCTGCGAGTTGAAGGGCTTCTCGCCCTCTTTGCGCTCCACGGGAACCCAGGTGCCGTCACTCGTCAGGCTGCGTGCCTTCACGTTGTCGCGCAGCTGCATGCCCATGTACTCGTGCACTAGGGCGCGGCAGGTGGGGTCGAGCACGGGGAAGGCGATCTCCACGCGGTGCTCGGTGTTGCGCGTCATCATGTCTGCCGAGCTCAGGTAGATCATGTCCGAGTCCACGCCAAAGGCATAGACTCGTGCATGCTCCAAAAAGCGTCCGACGATGGAGCGCACGTGCACGTTCTCGGTCTTGCCCGGAACACCGGGCTTGAGGCACGAGATACCGCGGATGATCATGTCCACGCGGACTCCTGCACACGATGCCTCGGCGATCTTGTCGATGACCTCGCGGTCGGTAAGCGAGTTGAGCTTAAAGAACACACGGGCGGGCTCGCCGACAAGGGCGCGCTGAATCTCGCGGTCCAGGCCGCGCATGATAAGCGGCTTGAGGCCGACCGGCGCCACGCCCAGGAAGCGGTAGTCGCCGCGCAGGTTGCCCAGCGACAGGTTGCGGAAGAACAGATTGGCGTCCTCGCCGATACCGGGATGCGCGGTCATGAGCATAAAGTCGCTGTAGAGCTTGGCCGTCTTCTCGTTAAAGTTGCCAGTACCCAAAAGCGTCAGACGGGTAAGCGCCATGCCCTCGCGATAGGTGAGCTGGCAGATCTTGGAGTGGCACTTAAAGCCCTCGGAGCCGTAGATGACGGTGCAGCCTGCCTCTTCCAGACGCTCGGCCCACTCGATGTTGTTCTGCTCGTCAAAGCGCGCGCGGAGCTCCATGAGCACCGTGACCTCTTTGCCGTTCTCGGCGGCATCGATCAGCGACTCGCACAGGCGGCTCTGCTTGGCCACGCGGTAGAGCGTGATGCGCAGTGAGATGCACTCGGGGTCGTAGGCGGCCTCGTGCACCAGATCCAGGAAGGGGTTCATAGCCTCATAGGGATAAAAGAGCAGCTTGTCGTGCTGAAGTACCTGCTCGCGGATGGAGCGGGTCATATCGATGGTGGGGTTGGGCTGCGGCTTAAACGGCGTAAAGAGCAGCTCGTTGCGCAGGTGCTCGGGAATCTTGCCCTCAATGCCAAAGACATAGCCCAGGTTGAGCGGGATATCGCAGGTAAAGACCGAGCGACGCGAGAGCTCGAGCGCCTTGCGGATAGTCTTGAGCGTTGGCTTTTCGAGCGAGCCCGATACGGCGAGCTCCACCGGCTGCAGGCGCAAGCGTTTCTTGAGGATGCGCTTCATGTGCTGGCGGTAATCCTCTTCCTCCTCGACGCCCTCGCCGTCCGGGTCGATATCGGCATTGCGGGTGACGCGGATCAGCGCACGATCCAGCGGCTTATAGGAGCCAAAGCAGCTGTCCAGGCAGGCGAGGATGACGTCCTCGAGCAGAATGTAGGAGTAGGTGCCGGTGGGCGAGGGGATCTCGACCACGCGGTTCATCGAGGCGGGAATCTCGATCAGGCCCAGCAGGCTCTCCTCGTCAGTGACGCCGTCCAGGCCGCACGCCAGGTAGAGTGCGCCGTTGCGCAGGTTGGGGAAGGGGTGGCGCGGGTCGATCACCAGCGGTGAGATGACCGGCGACACGTAGGCCTGGAAGTAGCGGGTTACAAAGGTGCGCTCCTCGGGCGTAAGCGAATCGATGCGGGCGCGGTGAACGCCCAGGGCGTCGAGCTCGCCCTCGATGTTCTTAAAGATGGACTCCCAACGGGTAAGGAGCCCGGGCATTTCGGCCATGACAGCATCGACCTGTTCGGAGGCGGTCATATTGCTCTTGTTGTCGACAGGCTGTTTTTTGAGTTCTGCCAGGTCGGACAGGCCGCCCACGCGTACCATAAGGAATTCGTCGAGGTTGGACTCGAAGATCGAGACGAATTTAAGGCGCTCGAACAGCGGCACGGACTCATCGAAGGCCTCGTCGAGCACGCGGTTGTCAAAGCGCAGCCAGCTGAGCTCTCGGTTCTGCGTGTACGAGAAGTCGCGCGGCGGCTTGCGCAGCTTTGCGGCGGCTTGCTTTTTTTCGATTTTGCTCGGCATATGCATCTGTCCGTTCAGTCCCCGCAGGGGACGGTAGCCTAACCCTATTCACTATTGTCTCAATTTAGTCGACTTGTGGCACGGACGTATTGTGCGAACGGTATCTTAACCTACTTCTTACGCCGTCAAGGCATGCAACTAACTGCCCGACTCGTTTTGAAAACAATCTATATCCATACTCAATTGGTGAGGATGTATGAATAAGAATGATTGCTAGCTGAATATAATTGAATCCAAATTGAATCATGGACAGACGACATATATATGCAGAAAACAGTTTTAGCTATGCAATTCCTAAACATGAAATTATTTATGCAATCTTGCTCAATTCCTTAGAAAAAAGAACGATTACCTTTGAAAACCTGCTTTAGAGAACTGAAGTGCATCATGGGGGAATCATATGCGATATACCGTTCATCGCACTTTGCTGACCGTTCGGGGGCGAGGTGGAATTGCGGGTGGTTTTTGGATATAACTAGAGCTGTCAGCAAGCAGCGTCCCATACGGAGGGGCGCTGATACATTCGGCCAGTAAGGCCCGAAAGAAAGGTAGGAGGCCATGACGAAAGGTCTGCACGTGCCTTCCGAGATCGGCAAGCTCAGGAAGGTCTGCCTGCACCGTCCCGGCGACGAGCTCCTCAACCTGCCGCCCGACGAGCTCGAGCGACTCCTGTTCGACGACGTCCCGTTCCTGGAGGTCGCACAGCAGGAGCACGACACCTTCGCCCAGATCCTGAGGGACCAGGGCGTCGAGGTCCTCTACCTCGAGAACCTCGTCGCGGAGGTGTTCGACCAGGTCCCCGGCGCCCGCGCCGAGTTCACCGACCAGTACATCGCCGAGGCAGGCATCCGCGGCCAGCACATGCCGCAGATCGTCCGCGAGAAGCTGGACTCCATCGAGGACAACCTCGAGTTCGTCAAGAAGACCATGGCCGGCATGACCAAGGCCGAGATCGACCTGCCCCTCACGGCGTCCACGACCCTCGACTCCCTGGTCAACTCCGAGTCCGAGTCCGACCTGATCATCGACCCGATGCCCAACCTCTACTTCACCCGCGACCCGTTCGCGGTCGTCGGCGAGGGCGTCAACCTCAACCGCATGTACTCGGTCACCCGCAACCGCGAGACCCTGTACGGCAAGTACGTCTTCAAGTACCACCCCGACTACAAGGACGTCTCCCTGTACTTCCGCCGCGACTGCCAGTTCCACACCGAGGGCGGCGACGTGCTGAACATCAACGAGAAGACCCTCGCCGTCGGCATCTCCCAGCGCACCCAGGCCGCAGCTATCGACGTCATGGCCCAGAACATCTTCTGGAACTCCGACTCCAAGGTCGAGCGCATCCTGGCCTTCGACATCCCGGTCTCGCGCGCCTTCATGCACCTCGACACGGTCTTCACCCAGATCGACGTCGATAAGTTCACGATCCACCCCGCCATCATGGGCACCCTGCGCGTCTACGAGCTGACCGCCGGCAAGAACCCGGGCGACGTGAACATCCGCCTGATCGAGGACACCCTCGAGCACGTCCTGGAGGACGCCACCGGCGTCGACCAGGTCAAGCTGATCCCCTGCGGCGGCGGCGACCCGATCGCGGCCTCCCGCGAGCAGTGGAACGACGGCTCCAACACCCTGTGCGTCGAGCCCGGCAAGATCTGCGTCTACGCCCGCAACACCGTCACCAACGACGTGCTGTACAAGGAGGGCCTGGACCTTCTCGTCGTGCCCTCCGCCGAGCTCTCCCGCGGCCGCGGCGGCCCGCGCTGCATGAGCATGCCCTTCTGGCGCGAGGACCTCTAAGGTCTTCAAGGACCCGTACAGGTCTTAATACATACATCTAGCTGCCATTAGATGTCTCCCATTGGGGCGGTGCGGGTATTCGCACCGCCCCATTCTTGTATGAGGAACGTCAACACGATTGGATGACTGCTTTTGTAAGGAGCTTGGTCATGGATATCAAGGCAATCGGCGTTGAGGAGTGGCTCAACGTTTGGGAGAAGAGCGCCACGTGGGATATCGCCCAGTCGACGATTTCGTCGCTTACCATGGGCGAGCTTCGCGCGCTCGACGAACAGGACGGCGCCACGTTCTACGAGCGCCTGGATCGCGAGAAGATGAACTACGGCTGGATCGAGGGTTCGCCGGAGTTTAAGGCCGAGGTTGCCAAGCTGTATCGTCGCGAGGTCAATCCCGATCACATTCTGCAGACCAATGGCTGCACGGGTGCCAACCTCAACGCCATCATGGCCGTTGTCGAGCCCGGCGATCATGTGATTGCCGAGTGGCCTACCTATGCGCCGCTCTATGAGATCCCGCGTACGCTCGGCGCCGAGGTCGAGTATTGGGAGCTTCGCGAGGAGCTCGGATGGAAACCCGATATCGAGGAGCTCAAGCGCTCGGTGCGCCCCAACACGAAGCTCATCTGCATCAACAACGCATCGAACCCCATCGGTACGGTGCTTGATGCCGATACGCTCGGCCAGATTGCCGAGATCGCCCGCTCGGTTGGCGCCTATGTGCTGTGCGACGAGGTGTATCTGCCGCTTGAGAACACTGAGGACTTTTTGTCGATGGCCGATGTGTACGAGAAGGCCATCGTCACCAACTCGGTGTCCAAGACCTATTCGACGCCTGCGGCCCGCGTGGGCTGGGTTGTGGCAGACGAAGAGGTATCTAACCGCATTCGCACGTACCGCGACTACACCATGATTTGCGGCGGCGTGTTCAACGACGCCCTGGCGACCTATGTGCTCAAGCACAAGGACAAGATCCTCGAGCGCAACCGCAAGATCGTGTTTGGAAACCGCGATATCGCGCAGGCTTGGATTGATACGCAGCATCGCGTTTCCTGGACGGCCCCGCAGGGCGTGTCTACCTCGTTTATCAAGCTTGATATTCCCGAGGACGACGAGGAGTTCTGCAAGCGCCTGCTGGCCGAGAGGGGAGTGCTGTTGGTTCCCGGTAGCCGCTTTGAGCTTCCCTGCGGCGCACGCCTGGGCTACTGCGCGAGCGAGGACGTTCTGCGCGAGGGTCTGAGGCTTTTGGACGAGGCACTGGCGGAGTTCGATTGCTAGGATTCCGACGGCTCTCAAAGCCGCTCAAATCTGTCTACGATTATCGATAACTGACCCGTTTCCCAAGAGGGGAGCGGGTCTGTATTTTTATACCGAGAAGTCAAGTTGTTACAAATGGGGCCGTAAAGCGAGCCGGTATCCGCTGGGCCTTATACTGAGCTTCCGGTGAACGGTATCAAGCGTCTGGTAAACGGTAATTTGTTTACCAGAAATGAATAGGACAAACTTTTTTCTGAATAAAAATGAAAATGGTTGAGACGCGGTATGAATCGCTAATTCTATTCATAGCTTTATTGGAAATATGCAATTTGAGGGTGGTTTAATAAAGTTTAGTTCCATTTGCTATCTGGATTGAAAACGCGTTTAAGCACGTAAATAAACTTTATTAAATCAAAGTGTGCCATGCGTGAAGTATATGTGTATGCCGTTCACCCCTCATATAAAACCGTTCGGGGGCGAGGTGGAAGTATGGACTGATTTTGGATATAAATA
>URZR01000087.1 GCA_900552425.1 uncultured Collinsella sp.
CAGACAAGGGCGGCACCGTCACGCGGATCCCCTGACGCCCGAGCTTCTTGATCATCATCTCGCGCAGATGCGGATTGGCCGAGACACCACCGCCGATGCAATACTCCTTGCACCCGGTGGCGTGCAGGGCGTTTTTGGCCTTCTTGTACTGCACGTCAAAGACCGCCGCCTCAAACGAGGCCGCTAGGTCGGGCAGGTGAATCGTGCGCCCGGCCTTGGTCTCCTGCTCGATGTAGAGCGTCACCGCCGTCTTGAGGCCCGAAAGCGAGAAGCGATAGTCCCCCCTGCTGTTAAGCGCACGGGGGAAATCGATCGCGCGGGGATTACCCGTCTCGGCCAGCTTGGAGATGATGGGGCCACCGGGATAGCCCAGGCCCAGCGCCTTTGCCACCTTGTCGAAGGCTTCGCCCACGGCGTCGTCGAGCGTCTCGCCAAGCACTTCATAGTCGCCCCATGCCTTTACGTGCACGAGCATGGTGTGCCCGCCCGAAACGAGCGTAAAGATAAACGGGGGCTTGAGGTCGGGCTGCGCCAACAGGTTGGCAAACAGGTGGCCCTCCAGATGATTGACGCACACCAGCGGTTTGCCGGCAGCATACGCAAAGCCCTTGGCAAAGGCGACACCCACCACCAGGGCACCCACCAGGCCAGGACCTTGCGTCACGCCCACAGCGGCAAGCTCACTTGGCGCAATGGCTCCGCCCGTAAGGCCCAGCGATGCTGCGGCATCCTCGAGCGCCGCATCCACGACGCTCACAATCACCTCAACGTGTTTGCGCGAGGCGATCTCGGGCACCACGCCGCCAAAGCGGGCGTGAAAATCAATCTGTGTCGACACCTGGTTGGCCAGCATATTGCCATCTGCATCGATAATCGCCACCGCCGTCTCGTCGCAGGAGCTCTCGATAGCGAGCACTAGGCGGCGATGCTCAATCTCGACACGTTCCTCGGCAGAGCGCTTGGGCGCAGACAGGGGCCATGCGCGTTGCTCGGCTGCCGTCGGCTCGGGCGAGGCGTTATCGACCGGAAGCACGAGGGGAAGTGGGGCCGTCATGACGATGGCGTCCTTGCCGGCACCGTAATAGCCACGACGACGGCCAGCCTCGGTAAAGCCCAGAGCGTTATAAAGCGCGATCGCTCCCTCGTTACCGTCCTCGACCTCGAGCGAAGCCGTAGTGCAGCCGAGCATCTGGGCATCATAGCTCACGTGCGACAGCAGCTTGCGGGCAATGCCCTCACGGCGATGTGCCGGGTCGACGGCGACATCCAGAATCTGCACATCACCGTCCACGACCATACCGCCGGCAAGGCCCAGCAGCTTGCCGTCGTCGTGTGCCACCCACCAACTACGCGGCGCAGCGACGTCCTCGCCCAGTTCGGACAGGAACATGCCCGGCGTCCACGCCTCGTGTCCGGCACCTTCAAAGCAGGCGGCCTCCAGCGCGCTCGCGCCCTCGGCATCCGCCGCGCCCATGGGACGGAACTGCAGATGACGACCGGCGAGCTCATCGGCAACGCCCGTAATTTCGCTGTGCGCACTCTCGGCAAGACCAAGACGCTTGCGCTCGTTTTCCTCGGCATCCGAAAGGCGCGTGTAAATCGGCAGGACGCGGGCCGGATCGCCGTCGCCCGCAGCGTGCGCGAGCAGCAAGCCCTCGCCCGAAGGCCACCACAGGTCGCGCTCCACGCAGCGGGCGGTCTCGTCCTCACCCAGCAGCTTGCCATAGCGCACAAGACCGTCACCGGTCAGCTGAACCTGGTCCCAGTCCGCTGCTTGGCGCCACTCATCGAGCGCCACGGCGGCCTTGACCACGTGTTCGCGCTCAAATTGACGCTCGGGACCCTCATCGACCAGCATATACAGCGCCGGATATACCTCACCGCGCATAGCATCGGCCAAGATACCAAGCTTGCCACGCACGCCAGCCTTCCACGCCGTCCAAGCGCAAGCGTCAAGCGTCGACACGCCCAGCAGCGGAACATTGGCACCACATGCGAGGCCCTTGGCAGTGGAGATGCCGATGCGCACGCCCGTAAACGACCCCGGGCCGCGGCCGACCACGTAGCAACCAACATCGCTGCGATTCAGACCGGCTTGAGCCAGCACGCCATCAACGGTATTCACGAGCTCAACGTTGGCGTGACGGCGACACATGTGGTCGCCACTCGCGAGCTTCGTCTCGCCCGTCTGCCCATCAATCCAGCTTGCCGCGCAGGCAAGCATGTCGGTCGAGGTATCGAGCGCCACCACCAGCGCGTTGTCGTTATGCAAGCTCATCTTGTACAGCCTTATCAATCAAATGGGAAAGCTCCATTGCGCGGTCACCGTGCGCCTCGAGCGTTATCGTTCGCACATCGCTGTCGCCCTCATCACGCTTGAGCGTCACCGAAAGATACTCATCCGTCAGCTCGTCCTGGAATTGTTCGCCCCATTCCAGCAGGCAAGCACCCTCATAGCCCAGCACATCAAAAATGCCCGTATCCTCGAGCTCGTAGGCATGCTCCAGGCGGTATAGATCAAAGTGAAACAGCGGAATACGACCTTGATCGTGAACGGCCATGAGCGCAAACGTAGGGCTCGTAACCATATGCCCATCGCCCAGCCCGCGCGAGACGCCCTTGGTAAAGTGAGTTTTGCCCACTCCCAGGCCACCGGTCAGGATGAGCACATCGCCGTCCTCAAGGCACGGTGCAATTAGCTCGCCAAAGTACTCCGTATCGGCAGCACTAGCCGTTTTGTAAGTGCCTACCCCCAGGCGCTCCAGGGACATATACGCTCCTTATTATTCCGAGGCGTCCTCTGGCGCGGGATGTCGCTCCAGATAGTCGCCCAGCATCTTAAAGTCTTCCTCCAGCAGCTCCTGCCATGCCGGATTGCGCAGCGCTGCTGCCGGATGGAAAGTGGGCATTACTACAAAATGCCCCATCTGGTGGAACCTGCCGCGCAGCTTAGTAATGCCAATCTCGGTCTTAAGCACAAAGTGCGTCGCGGGGTTGCCGAGTGTCACGATAATATCGGGCCAGATGCTTCGAATCTGCTCACGCAAAAACGGCGAACAAGCCAGCACTTCCTCGGGACGCGGATTGCGGTTTCCCGGCGGGCGGCACTTAAGCACGTTGGCAATGTAGACGTCTTCGCGTTTGAGCCCCGCCAGCGACAAAATGCCGTTGAGGTCCTCGCCTGCCGCCCCCACAAAGGGCTCGCCCTGCAAATCCTCATTGCGGCCCGGCGCCTCGCCAATAAACATCACGCGAGCGCGGGGGTTTCCCACGCCAAACACGATATTGTGACGCGACTGGTAGAGCTGGCAGAGGTGACAATCGCCCAGAACGGCCTCGATCTCCTCGAGTGCGACCTCACGCGGCGCCTGATGGCTATGGCCGGGGATGTGCATGACGCCCATAGCGGCTCCTACACGTAGACCTTGTCGAGACGCATGCCAAAGCCGCAGGCGACCTCGTAGTTAATCGTTCCGCGCAGTCGGGCCATCTCGTCCATAGTGATCTCGGCGTCGCCATCGCGGCCGACAATGATCATCTCGTCACCATACTCGGCCTCGGGAATCTCGTGTGCCGGGTTGGACTGAATGGCGACCATAAACTGGTCCATGCAGATATTGCCAACCTGATGCACGCGCTCGCCGCGATACAGCACATCCATACGATTGGAAAGCGTACGCGATAGGCCATCGGCATAACCGATCGGCAGCGTGCAGATCTGAACGCGCGTACGCGGTACGCGGTAGGTAAAACCGTAGCCCACGCCCTCGCCCATCGCAGGGTGTGCCACGCGCGTCACGCGCGCATGGACGCTCATAACGGGATCAAGCTGCATCACGCGGCCACTCAGCTCGCACGGCTGCATGCCATACAAGCCGACGCCGGCGCGAATCATATCAAAATGCATCGAGGGGTCGAGCATCGAGGACGGCGTGTTGGCGCAGTGCACGATACCGCACTCAAAGCCCGCATCCTTAATGGCCTGAACGGCCTCGGTAAAGCGCTGACACTGCAGTTTGTAGTCCCAGCCCGAAGGTTCATCGGCCGTGGCGAAGTGAGTAAATACGCCGTCGCACTGAATACCGCGATGGAAATTAATACCGCGGACAAAGTCGAGCACCTGCGTGTAATGTACGCCAATGCGGTTCATGCCCGTCTCGATGGCAAGATGGTACTTGCCCACCTTGCCCGCCGCGACGGCGCATTCGCCATACGCAAGAGCAAAATCGGACGTATAGACCGAGGGCATGATATCGAATTCGAGCAATGCAGGAATAGCCTCGATAGGCGGCTCACTTAGAATCAGGACGGGCTTAGTAATCCCGCCCTGTCGGAGCTCAACGCCCTCGTTAACCGTCGCCACGGCAAACATGTCGGCACCGGCCGAATACATGATCTTGGCGCACTCAACAGCTCCATGACCATAAGCATCGGCCTTGACCACGCAGCACAGGCGCTGACGCGGATTCAACAAGTTCTTATAGGCCCTCGTGTTGCGACGGAGCGCCCCGCGGTCGATCTCGACCCAGGACCAGCGCGTCAAATCGGCTTTATTCATGATTAGTCATCCGACCCTTCGTCCATGATTCCCAGATCTTCGAGCGCATCCTTTGCCGCCAGCTCCATGGCAGGACCGATCAAGTCGATAAGATCGGTTGCGATAACGCTCTTCTCACCATACTCCGTCGCCGCGGCAAAACCGGCGTAGCTGTGAAGTGCGACGGCGTACGAATACAGCAACTCCCAACGATCCATCTCGTCGCGCATGGTGGCAAGCGTGCCGGCCAAAATACCCGCCAGAACATCACCCGAACCGGCAGTTGCCAGAGAAGCCGGACCCGAGAGTGGCAGCAGCACGCGCTCAACACCACAGATAGCCGTCGTCGGCCCCTTGGCAATGACCACCAGATTGTCGGAGCCTGCAGCCCAAACAACCTTCTGCGCGGCCGCAATCGCGGTACCAAGGTCGTTCACCTCGTCACCGGCAACCAGACGCGAAAGCTCACGATAGTGCGGCGTCATAACCAACGGCTGCTCGCGGCGATACATCTCGGGGTTACTATCAATACCGTCAATGGCAATCTTAGCAAGGCAATTGAGTGCATCGGCGTCCAAAATTAGCGGTACATCAAGCTCGAGCAAGCCCGAAACCACCTGCATAGCGCCGGCAGACGTCGTCATACCGGGACCGCACAGCACGCAGCTGTACTTCTTTGCGATCTCGCACACCGTCATGCGCGCAGCGGCGCCAAAGGAGCCGCGGGAATCAGACGGAATAGCAAAGACGGGAATCGAAGGAAGTGCCATGCGAATGAGATTGGCACAGGCGTCAGGAGCCGCGACTGCCACGTAACCAGCACCCGCGCGAGCTGCAGACTTGGCCGCCATAATGGCAGCACCAGGATATTGCGCAGATCCGGCGACAATAAGCACGGAGCCACGGGAATACTTATCGATATTCGATGGTAGCGGAGCAAAGTAATCAACTAAGTCACCGGGCTCGACAATCTCGGCGGCGTGGTCGACATCATCGATGACCTCGTCAAGACGGTCGTAAAGATTGCCGCAGATCAAATCGCCAGCATACTCAGGACCATCAGCGCTATACAGACCAATCTTGGGCGCAATCATCGTCACCGTGCGCTCGGCACGAATGCAGTCGTCATCAACAACGCCCGTCTCTGCATTCAGGCCCGAGGGGACATCAATGGATACGACACAATCGGCGCATTCATTGACCGTAGGAATCCAAATGGAGAACGGCGCACGCAGATTCCCGTGGAAACCGGTACCAAAAATGGCATCGACAACAACATCGGCCTTATCGATCAAAACCTCGAGTTCATCACGCGAGGGGCCGACGCAAACGTGCACATCGCGGCCGGCAGTACGACGAGCAACATGACGTGCCAGAGCAGCAGGAATCTCATCCGGCTCAACCGGAGAAACGATATCCACGTCCACACCCTTATGGCTCAGGATATCGGCGGCAACCCAACCGTCGCCACCATTATTACCAAAACCGACCAAAACGAGAACCCGATCGGGATTGAGCTTCAAGACCTCGTTAGCGGCAAACTCACCCGCTAGCTCCATAAGCTCGGCCTTCGAAGTCCCTTCGCGTTCGATGATATCCTCGAGACGAACGACTTCTTCGGTACTCAAAACCGGTTTCATCTATGCTCCTAGCGTATCTTGCGAAGCATCGCCCAGGTGCTCCGTCAATGCTGAATTCTGCAGCTGCTCGAGCTCATCTAATACAGAGCGAGCCTCTTTAAATGTCTGCGCAACGCGTTTCTTGGTGCTCACCTTTTCATCTTTTGGCTTAGGCCGAGCATCTTCGGTAATCGCGATGGCATTCGCAACGGCCAAGTCTCCCGTAAGCGTAATGGAAAGAGCGACCTCAACAACACCCAGTTCTTGAGCGATCTCGAGAGCACGGCCCGAAAGCAGCGCCTTCGGTTTGCCGAGTTTATCACGCGTAACCGAAACATCCTTGCGACCAACGCCTTGACTAAAACCCGTGCCGAGAGCTTTAAGCACCGCCTCGCGCGAAGCAAAGCGGCTCGCATAGTGAGCAGCGGGACGCGATGATGCATCGCAATACGCACGCTCTTCTTCGGTAAACACACGCCGAGCAAACGACGGCGTCTTTTCAAGAATTGATTTCATACAGGAAATCTCGACGATATCAACGCCGATACCAGCTTCAGCCATGTTCACCTCCATATCGCACAGACTAAATTATTGTAGCCCGTTCACAGAAGATGCGACAAACGAGGGTTATAAAACACAGCTACTATGTGAGACAAATTGCCCGAGATACAAAAAAGGGGAGGCCGCG
>URZR01000088.1 GCA_900552425.1 uncultured Collinsella sp.
ATCGCCAAGACAACGAGAAGAGCTCCGTTAATTCGCCCAACAAGGTATTTTGCGTGTGCGACGAATACGCCGAGATGCAGCGCTTTTTGGATGAACGCCCCGAGCTTAAGGCTCAGCTTCAGGGTATTTTAATGCGCATGAAGGTCGATACGTACCGTTGGAACGATGAGCGCCTGGTCGATGAACTGCGCGAGCAGTTTTGGAAGAAAGCCTCGTCCGAGCTCAAGGCCGACTGGGATGCCGGTCGCTTTGATCTGTCGCTGTTTGATCCGCGTGGCGAGACCGACTTGCGCCTGATGGTCAAGTCGCCCCGCGCCTATATCGATTCGCGCTTTGACTTTAAGAAGCCGGGCAAGCTCAATACGTTTAAGCATTACTTTAAGATTGGCGGCCTGCCGCTGGTCTGGCGTGTGCTGACATATCAGTGCACCTACGGCGACAACCCGCACCCCGATGACGTTCCGGCCGCACAGTAGGAGCGAGTGACTATGGCTACCCCCAAGATTTCCGTTGTCGTTCCCATCTATAAAGTGGAGGAGTGCCTGGCCTGGTGCCTGGACTCCCTGCTTGCGCAGGACATGCCCGATTGGGAAGGCGTGCTGGTCAACGATGGCTCGCCGGACGGCTCGCGCGATATTGCGGCTGCCTATTGCGAAAAGGACGCGCGCTTTACGCTGGTCGATAAGGAGAACGGCGGCAGGCATCGCCGCGTCCACGGCGCCTATCGTTGCGTTTTTGGATTCCGACGACCGATTTACGCCCGATGCATGCCGCGTGATCGTCGATGCCTTTGAGCGCGAGGACTGCGACGTTTTGACCTTTGGCGCGAATCCGTATCCGCTTGAGGCGGGGTATCCGTGGCTTAACTATGTGCTGAGCCCGCGCGATGTGTCGTTTGAAGGCTATAGCTCCGACCTACTGTTTAAGGAAGCATCTCGCCCGTTTGCATGGCGCACCGCCTGCAAGCGTGAGTTTTTGCTGGGCAACGGGATCGTGTTCGACGAAACCGTTAAGTATGGCGAGGACCAGGTCTTCGATTTTGCCGTGTACGGTCGTTCGCACAAGACCGCGCTTATCTCGAACAAGCTGTATGATTACCGCGTGGCGCGCAAGGGTTCGCTCATGGACACCATGCGCTACGACGACGAGACGCGTCTGCTGGAGCACGTGAAGATTTACTCTGCGGTGCTGGCTGACTGGCAGCGCGACGGTCTCGATGCTCAGCATGCCGATGACCTGGCGTACTTCCTCTGCGATCTGGTGCTGTACGATGCGCTCAGGCTGTTGAGTACGGATTGCGGCAAGGTGTTTGCTGCCGTTGCCACGGCGCTTGCCGGTTCTGCCGTGGGCAGCGATGCTGCGCTCGCACAATGCGCTCCTTCTGTTGCTGCTATGGTGCGTGCGGCGCTTACCAGCAAGGCCCCCAATGTCCGTGCGTGCAAAAAGCTCATGTTCGATTACGATGTCTTGAGGTTTGGGCGCCTGGGTGCCTGCAAGCGCGTGGCAGCGAACGCCCTGGGAAAGCGAGAAGTGTAGATGAGTATCAAGCGTTTGGCACTTTGCCGCAGCCAGGGCCGTCTTTTTGTGCTGCTTCGTTTTGCCGGTCAGGATGTCGCCGCGCTTATTGAGCGGGAGGCCTCTCAGGCGTTTGCCCATGCGACTACGAGCGGTTCTTGTTTGCCGTCACTGGTGCTCCCGGTCGATCATGGCCGTGTGCTGGCGCTATGCCCTTCTGTTTCCGATTACGAGCGCGAGCTCGCCGTTTTGGTGCTTCCGTTTTTGGATGGCTCGTCGATGGATGCCGTTTTTGCATCCGGTGGCCAAAGGTTGGGCTCTATTCGTCTCGATAGCCGCGTGGCCAAATTGGAATCCAAGATTAACTACAAAGCAAAGCCTGCGCTGTGCGCGCTTATCCGCGATGCGCAGCGTGGCGAACACTGCGGCCGCTACGAGATCGATGCCATTCGCTATTTGCCGGCAGACGTCGGCGCGGTGTGGCGCTATGAGGTTACCTGGGCGGGAGACCCCCAGTGCGCGCCTGAGCTCCAGATCTTCGATACGCATATGAATGCCATCGATGTTACCGTGCATGTGTTTGAATCGCAGGTCGATGTTCCGCAGCAGAACGGATGCCGCATCAATAAATCGTATCTGAGTGTTGAGATGCCTCAGGATATACGAGATTTTGTCGCGATCGTGAGCGATCCCACAGAGCGGATCCAAAGCGGGTTTTGCGCCATGGATGGTCGCCTGTACAACGGCATGGTCGACGACAGCTGGAACCGTATGAAGGACGCGCGTGCAGACGACGCAGCTTATCGACGTTGGTTTGAGCAGCATCGCGCAAAGCCGGGCGATTTGGCGTGCCAGCGTGTCGCTTCGGCGGCCTTTGCCTATAGACCGCTCGTGAGCATTGTGGTGCCGTGCTACAAGACTGATCGGGTCTACCTGCGCGAGCTGCTGGAATCGGTGCAAGCCCAGAGCTATGACAACTGGGAATTGCTGCTTATGGACGCCTCGCCCGAATGGGACGCGGTGGCCACCCTTGCGGCAGGTGCCAACGACGAGCGCATCCGTCGCATCGAGCTTCCCGGCAACGGCGGCATTGTGGTCAACACCAACGCAGGTATCGAGCAAGCGACAGGCGACTACATCGCTTTCTTGGACCACGATGACATTCTGGAACCGGACGCGTTATTCCAGTATGTTTCCGCGCTGAACAAGGCGGCCGAGGGCGAGCGTCCCCAGGTCCTGTTCTGTGATGAGGACATGTTCCAGAAAACGGGGGAGTGGGGCCAGCCGGTCTTTAAGACCGTACTCAACGTCGACCTGCTCTATAGCCATAACTGCGTGACGCATTTCCTGATGGTGGAGAAGGCGCTCATCGATCACATTGGTATGTCCCCAGAAGACGTTGCGGGCGCCCAGGACTACGACTTGACGCTTCGCTGCCTTGCAGCCGGCGCGCGCTTTGAGCACGTTGCGCATGTGCTGTATCACTGGCGCGTGCATCCGGGATCGACCGCCGATGGCTCTGCCGATAGCAAGCCGTATGCCATTGAAGCGGGTCGTCTTGCGCTGCAGCGCCACTTTAACGCGCTGGGCGTTCACGGAACGGTCGAGGAGACCGAGACGCCGTTTGTCTACCGCATGCGCCATGCGCTGCCGGAGCCTGCGCCGCTGGTGAGCATTGTGATCCCCACCAAGGATCACATTGAGACGCTCGATGCCTGTGTGATGTCGATCGCCCAGAAGGCCACGTATACCAATTACGAGATCGTCTTGGTGGAGAACAACAGTGAAGCCCCGGAGACGTTTGCGTATTACGAAACCCTGCCAGAGCGCGTGGCTGCAGCATCCGAAGGCAAGGGCATCGCGCGCGTTGTGTACTGGCCGGGCGAGTTCAATTACTCTCAGATCATCAATTTTGGTGTGAAGCACGCCAAGGGTGACTACCTGCTGCTGCTGAACAACGATACCGAGGTCATAAGCCCGGACTTTATCGAAGAGATGATGGGCTATCTGCAGCGTCCCGATGCGGGCGTGGTGGGCGCCAAACTCTACTTTGCCGATCATCTGGTGCAGCATGCCGGCATTTTGATTGGCGTGCGTGGCGCACTTGCCCATGCCAACCAGGACTTCTCGGCAAAGCGCGAGGGCTATCTTGCCCGCGCTGTGCGCCCGGGCAACTTTAGCGCCGTAACGGGTGCCTGTCAGATGGTCCGACGCGACGTATTTGAGCGGGTCGGAGGCTACGACGAGGAATTCGCCGTCGGCTTTAACGACGCGGACTTTTGTCTGCGCGTGTGGGAGGCGGGCTATCGAACCATCTATACGCCCTATGCCGAGCTGTATCACTACGAGTTCACCTCGCGCGGCAGGGAAGAGGCCAACGAGAAAAAGCTGCGCCGCTGGAAGCGCGAGCAAGCGCTGTTCATGCAGCGCTGGCCAGAGTTCTTCCTCGATGGCGATCCGTGGTTGGGGCCAAACCTATCTGCCGAGAGTGAGTATTTCTCGGTCTAAGGCAATGGGTTTAGGAAGTCCTGAACTTTCTTTCGCTATGAGCTTGGAAGAAAGCAATGGTGGACTACTAACTAAGTCATATTACGAAAGCTCGATACTTCCGCGATAAGTTTATACAAGCTTATACAGCTCGATATTATTCGATATAAGTAGATATCGCACTTGCCTTTGCCGGCTTACCCGCCGGCGTTATGGATCTTATTAACGGCAAGGCGCTTACGTTCTTGCGTCGTGCCCTCTCCGAAGATCTGGCGCCTATCAACCAGGTGGAGGTAGCGCTCTCTATGGGCGATAGCTTTGTCGCGACTGGTTTGACCATAGAGGACGATCTTCTGTCGAGAGCCGCTAAGGCCACTAAGGGCTATGCCTATCTGGTGCAACTGGTCGGTTACTCCATTTGGCAACGCGCCAACTTGCATCGTGCCAAAAGTGCCATTGTGAGCGAGGGCGACGTCACCGAAGGCATTGCGCTGGCAGAGGCTCGTTTTCACGATGTTGTTCACGAGCCCGCGATTTCTGGACTTGGACTCAACGATATCAAATACCTTTTGGCCATGTGCGAGGATAAGCAGCAGTCCAAATCATCTGAGATTGCTAAACGCATGGGTAAAAAGACCAATGAGGTCAGCTCTATTAGGGCTAAGCTGCTTCAAAGAGAGGTTATTCAAGCTCCGCAGAGGGGCTACGTGCAGTTTGCCGTGCCGGACCTAGATATCTATCTGCGAGAGAACGCCGCGGAGATTCTCGAGCGGTTCTAAATCGAGGCATGAATAGCCGCCGGTTAACTGCCCTTGTCGACTTGGCTCGCGTCCCCCCAATCTAGTAGACTCTGAACCGTTGCTAGATTGGGGGGGGGGGTTTTTCCATGAAACGCTCCATGAAACGAGTTTCCGGGGCCGTTCGGATGCCGTGGCGCAGCAGGGACTTGAGCTTCTCGGCGAACACCTGCTCTTTCGAGTTCGCAAGCAGGCAGACGCCCTCCTGCCGGTGTGCCACGTCGAACCACAGCTCGTCCTGCTCCATCGCAGCGCTCGCGTGGACCCCCAGGTCGAGCTTCGTGTCGAACGTGCTGCGCCCGTCGCTGACCTTGAGGTTGACGCGCCTGCCCTTGTAGTCCTGCTGCGACAGCTCCTCTATCTCGCCGGCGATGCGGACGGTTACGCCGTCGCCGAGGTTCGAGAGGGCGGACACAAAGGAGCGAATGGAGGCGTCGTTCATCGGGTACCGCACGAAGTCGAGGTCTATGTCCTGGGTTGCGCGGCGCCCGCTCCCCGACAGCGCGCACATCAGGACCCCTCCCTTGACCGTCACTCGGTCGCGCATGCTGGATGCCGCCAGCTTTGAGAGGATCACGTCCTGGCAGACGCGCGCGGTCGCGTTGAGGCAGGAGTAGCCCTCCTCGCGCTCGTAGCGCGCCCTCATCTCGTTCAGGTCCATCAGAATACCTCCTCCATGGCGCGCTCGAGGTGTGCCTCGCCGTGCGGGATTGCCTCCGCGTAGTCCTGCAGCCTGTATATGTCCAGCCGCTCCGACCGCCTGCGGAACGAGGCGACGGCCTCCCGGTAGAGGTCGTAGGGCAGCTTGTTGCGCGAGCGCATGAGCTCGAGGAGCATGCGCTCGGGGTCGTAAGCGGCAAGCTCGGTCCCGTCCACCGAGACGGTCGACCTCCCGACGCCCAGCCATCCCTCCGGGATGAAGTGCTGGCGCACGGCGGCGTCGCGTATCTTGGTCCCACCGCGCTTCGTGGCCAGGTCGATCTGGTCGGGGGGCGCGGTCACGAGCCCGTGGGCGTAGAGCGCGGTCTGCCCGGTCAGGATGCCCCCGGGGTAGCGCTTCGCGATCACGGCGAGGGCGTCCTCGTCCCGGTTGGTCGAGTACATCCCTCGGCCGACGGGGTGGAGCGTCCCTTCCGACACCGCCTTGCGAACGCGGTACCTGCTCCCGAGTTCAGCCAGCGCCTCCCGGTAGGTGATCACCATGCCGACCTCCCCTCGAAAGCCATATAAGCCTACATCTGATGACAATTGTAGGCTTATATGGCTTTTCATGGAACGACTCATTGCGGCACCTCCCTCGCCATGACGGTGCCTTACTTTGATGGCCCTTTCCTCGTTTGCATCTGCTATATGAAGGAACGTCGATTCTGGTGCTCGGGCGAAGGCGCTACGCGATGAAATTCTCCACCAGCGTAACCATGGAGTCCTTCTCGCTTGGGTCAGAGAGGGCAATCATGAGCGTCATGGCCGCGAGCGCGTTGCCCTCCACGCGGAGTCTTTCGCCGTTGCGCAGCATCCCGTTCTTGTCGAGGAAGTGAATGAAGAGCGCCGCTGCAGAGCGCTTGTTGCCATCCAAGAATGGATGGTCCTTCACTACGAGGTAGAGAAGGTTGGCGGCCTTTGCTTGAACGGAGGGATATAGGTCTTGGTCGCCAAAGCCCTGATAGAGGGCGCTGATGATTCCGGCGAACTGGTTGTCCCGCTCTCGTCCGAACAGGGTGGACGACGAGTAGAACGGTAGGCTGCGGACGACTTCGAGGGCTTCGGTAACCGAGCTCCCAGTTGGGCTCGTTGCCCTGGGGCGCCTTCATCCTTCCCGTGTCGTATTCATCGAGCAGAGTCAGGCTCGGAAGGTACTTCTGTAGAATTTCTGCCGCACCGGAGAGTTCCGGAGTACTCGACCTCTCGAGGACCTTGAAGACCGTTCCGAGCGCCTCGAGTCTCTTTTGGTTGATGGAGTATCCCTGGAGTAGAT
>URZR01000089.1 GCA_900552425.1 uncultured Collinsella sp.
GTGCCGGCTGCGGGGTCCCAAAAGCGCATGAGCAGCTTAAGCAGCGTCGACTTGCCCGAACCCGAGCGCCCCATGATGCAGGTCATGGTACCGGGCGCAAAGGTGCAGGTCACGTCGTCGAGGATGAGACTCGCAGCGGTGTCGTTCGCGACCTGCTCTGTGGCGCCCGCACCGCCCGCGTCCACGCCGCCCACATAGCTAAAGCTCACATGCTCGGCTGCGGCGCCGGCAAACTCAACGTTCTGTCCATCGGCGACCTCGGCGCACTGGGGCTGCTCGTCGAGCAAATCGAGCACGCGTGCGCCCGAGGCGAGCGTCTCCTGCAGTGAGGCGCCCAGGCGGCTCACGGCCATCACCGAGCCAAACGACGACACAAAGGTAAAGACGGCGACAAACGCTGCGGCAAAGTCAATCGTTCCCGCAGCCACCAGCTGCAGCGCACGCCCGAGCATCACCAGATTAGCCACAAGAATAAGCGCATCGGCTACGGCCTCGCTGACCGCCTGGCGGCGCTTGAGGCGCGCGTCCACGGCGCCGACTTGCTCGGTCAGCTTGCCCAGGGCACGGCTGCGATCGGTGCCACCGGCAAACTGGATGGTCTCGCCCGCGCCGCGCAGACTGTCGAGTACAAAGGCGCCCAGCTTACCGGCGCCCTCGCGGCTCTGGCGGCCGGTGGTGCCGCATGCCTTGGCCGAGGTCAGGGGCAGCAGCACGCCCAGGACCGCGTAGGCCACGAGCGCGATGCCCGCGAGCTCGGGGCTCACAGCCAGCAAAAAGCCCTCAAACACAACGGTGCAGACCAGAGCTATGGCAATGGGCGAGATGGTGTGCGCGTAGAAGACCTCGAGCAGCTCGATATCCGAGGTGACCAGGCTCACGAGCTCGCCCTTGCCGCGGCCCTCGAGCTTGGCGGGGGCGAGCTGGCGCAGGGCGCCAAACACCAGGTCGCGAATGTGTGCGAGCAGACGGAATGCGATGTAATGGTTGCAGAGCTGCTCGCCGTAGTGGAGCGGCCCGCGCGCGATGCCGCAGGCGGCACAGGCCGCGCATGTGACGATAAGACCAAGCCCCAAGGCGTTGCGGCCCAGCGCGGCCATAAGGCCGAGGGCGCCAAAGGCCGGCACGAACGCGGCGGTGAGCATGCCAATGCTGCCCAGCGCGACGGCTAGCACAAGCCAGCCGGCAAGCGGTCGGACGAGCCCCATCATGCGCCACATGATGGACGGCGCCGAGCGACGGGCGCGGCCGGAGTCAGGCACCGCGGCAGCGGAAGACGAGCCGGCACCGTTGAGGCCATCGGTACGGGCGGTGCTGCCGTCAACAGCCTCAACCGCGCCGGCATCCTCGGCATCACCCTCCGCATACGCATATGCCGAGAGCTGCTCCTGGCTGTTCCACATGCGCGCATAGGCGCCCGCGCCCGACAGGAGCTCATCATGGGTGCCGCGCTCGGCAATGCGACCGCGCTCCAGCACCAGAATCTGGTCGGCGTCCACGATCGTCGACAGGCGATGCGCCACCACAATTACGGTGTGCTCGCCGGCAAGCGACGCGATGACCTCGCCGATCGCGGCCTCGCTTGCGGCATCGACGTTGCTCGTCGCCTCGTCAAACACATAGATGGGCGAGTCGTGCAGCAGGGCGCGTGCCATGCACACGCGCTGGCGCTGGCCACCCGAAAGGTTGGTGCCGCCCTCGTTAATCACCATGTCGAGCCCGCCGTTGGCCTGCACAAAGGCCGCCACGCGCGTGCGGCCGAGCGCGCGCAAAAGCTCGGTGTCGGTGGCGTTGGGCTGGGCGAGCAGCAGGTTGTCGCGCAGGGTGCCGGCAAACAGGTAGCCGTTGGTGGGCACCAGGGTGACGGCACGCATGAGTGAGGCGGCCGTGGCATCGCGCAGCTCGACGCCGCCAATGCGCACGCTGCCGCGGTAGGCGTCCTTGCGGCCCGCGATAATCCCCGCGAGCGTGGACTTGCCGCCGCCGCTTTCGCCCACGAGTGCCACGAGCGAGCCGTGCGCAATGGTCGCGCTGGCGCTGTCCAGCACCGTGCGGTCGCCGTATGCATAGCTCACGCCCGCGAGCTCGATATCGCCGCGACCGTCAAGCTCAACATCGCCGCGCTCGGGCTCGGGCGTATCCAAAATGCCAAACATGCGGCGCGAGGCGGCCATGCCGTTCATGGCCGTGTGGAACAGCGATCCCAGGCGGCGCATGGGCAAAAAGAACTCCTGCGACAGAAAGACGATGAGGAAGGCAGCCTCAAAGCCAATTTTGCCCGTGGCGAGCTGCAGCGTGGCTACGATAATGCCGAGCGCGGCGCCCATATAGACGACCAGGTCCATAACGCAAATGGAGCGCAGCTGCATCACCAGCAGGCGCATGGTCGCTGTGCGGAAACGCTCGGACTCGGCGTTGATGCGCTTGTGCCAGTCGCGGTCGGCCTGATACACCTTAAGGGTGGTAAGACCCTGAACGGCCTCCAGGAACATGCCGCCAAGATCGACATAGCTGCCCCAGTACTCGGCACCGATCTTTTTGGCGTTGCGCATGACCATCATAATGGAGACGGGGATGACCGGAACGCAGGCGAGCAGCAGCGCGGCGGGAAGACCCGCTTGGCCCACGAGCAGTACAAACAGCGTGATGGGTGCCAAGCCGGCAAAGAAGAGCTGCGGCAGGTAGCCGCCAAAGTACACCTGGAGTTGCGTGGCGCCCTCGACGCTGGTCTGGACGGCCTCGGCGGTGGGGACGGTCTCGGTGTAGGAGGGGCCGAGTGCGGTGAGCTTGTCGTAGACGAACGAGCGCACGCGGCGGACGGCCTCGAACGCGGCTTTGTCGCCGGCGCGTTGGGCCAGGTAGATGGAGGCGGCGCGCACGATGATGGCGGCGGCGAGCGGCAGGGCCGCCTGTGCGAGGGCATCGACGGCGAGCGCGGCGGAAAGACCGTCCGTGACGATGCCGCCCAAGATGCGCGCAAGCACCCACATCACCGTGATGTTTGCCATGAGCGCGATCCATTTAAACAGGACGCTCGCCACAATGTAGGGCGTTGCCTGCGGAACCAGGGAGAAGAGCCGCTTCTCGAACATGAAACCTCCTATGCCGTAACGATGCCGGGCGGGGGTCCTCGGCAGCCGCTTAGTTAGCCAAATGCAACTAGAGTAACATCGTGCAGCAGGTAAGTATGCCGAGGGTAATTTTTTAGCCGATGAACTGCGTAGAAAGTCCAAAATTGTTGAGTGCGGCGAACTTTGTGGTGGACGGAGTGCGGGCGCAATTCTGATCGTGTGCGGCCTCGCTCCAAAACGTGTACGTCAGCCTCCGAAAGCTGCAAAAAATGACATGTTTGGAGGCTGATGTACATGTTTGGATAGGGGCGAGGGCGGCGACGGACGAAAGTCACGCCTGTGCCACGTCCGATGTGCTAGCGTTTGGGTGAATAAAACGAGCCCGTGCGGAAAGGATTCGGACCGTATGCAACGTGGAAGTACATCTCCGCTGTCCCGCGAGACCGATGCGCCCGAAACCATCGTCAAGCTGGAGTGCGACATCGACGATGCATCGCCCGAGGTACTCGCCTATGCCGCCGACCGCCTGCGCGAGGCAGGTGCGCGCGAGGTGCACTGGCTGCCTCTCTACTGCAAAAAAGGTCGCCCCGGCTGGCAGCTGCAGGTGATCTGCTCGCACGAGGATATCGAGCGCCTACAGACGATTATCTTTTTGGAGACCACGACCAACGCCGTTCGTCGCCAGGTGATGGAACGCGTCTGCCTGCCGCGTCGTTTTGAGCAGGTAGCGACGCCTTGGGGCGAGGTGGCCGTCAAAGTAGCCACCCTGCCCGACGGCAGCGAGCGCGCGGCACCCGAGTACGAGGATTGTGCCCGTCTTGCCCGCGAGCACAACGCGCCGCTCCAGCGCGTGATGCAGGCGGCTCAGAGCGCGGCGCTGCGATTTGAGTGATGCGGGCGAGTGACGTGCCGCGCCAATCCAATTAACCCCACCGAAAGGACCACCCATGAAATACCTCATCGCCTCCGACATCCACGGCTCGGCATACTGGACCGAGCGCCTGGTCGCCGCTATCGAATCCGAGCAGCCCGACCGCATCGTTCTGCTGGGCGACCTGCTCTACCACGGCCCGCGCAACGACCTGCCGCGCGACTATGCCCCCAAGCGTGTGATTCCGCTGCTCAACGCCCTGGCCGACCGCATCATCGCGGTGCGCGGCAACTGCGACGCCGAGGTCGACCAGATGGTCCTCGACTTCCCCGTCATGGCCGACTACGCCACGCTGTTCGACGAGACCGGCCGCGAGCTGTTCCTGACGCATGGCCACGTCTTTGGCGCTGGCATGCATAACAGCGTTGATCACGCGCCCGCGCTGCCCGAGGGCTCCGCGCTCGTCTACGGCCACACGCACATCAAGGTTAACGAGGCAAGCGAGGCGCACCCGGGCCTGTGGCTTTTCAACCCCGGCAGCGTGAGCATTCCCAAGGACGGTACGCACAGCTATGGCATCTACGAGGACGGCGCGTTCCGTCACGTGATCCTGGAGGAGGAATAACCATGGCAGAGCAGCTGGCTCAGCAAAATGCCGAGGGCTCGCGCGACCTGTCCACGCTGGTAGACGCGTCGGCCGAGCTGCAGCATCTGGTGCAGACCATCTGGCGCCTGCGTCAGCCCGACGGCTGCCCGTGGGACCGCGAGCAGACGCACCGCAGCATTGGCAAGAACATGATCGAGGAAGCCTACGAGGCGCTCGACTGCATCGAGGCCGACGACGCGGCACACCTGCGCGAGGAGTTGGGCGACGTGCTCATGCAGGTCGTACTGCATGCGCAGATTGCGGCGGATGCCGGCGAGTTTTCGCTGGCCGATGTGGCGCGCGATATCGACGCCAAGCTCATCCGTCGTCACCCGCACGTGTTTGGCGATGCGGATGCCGACAACTCCGACGAGGTGCTCAAGATTTGGGACGAGGTCAAGCTTGCCGAGAAGGCCGCCAAAGACCAGGCCGTGGCGGCAGTCGGGGCCGCACCCGAGGGTCTGCTCGACGGTGTGCCCACGCACCTGCCGGCGCTGATGCAGGCTCAGAAGGTGTCGCGCAAGGCGGCTGCCGTGGGCTTTGAGTGGGAGACGGTCCAGGACGTGTGGGACGAGGTTGCCGAGGAGCGTGCCGAGTTTGAGGCCGAGGCTCCCGGTTCTCCCGAGCGCGAGATGGAGTTTGGCGACCTGCTCTTTGCCCTGGTCAACGTTGCGCGCAAGGAGGGAATTGACGCCGAGAGCGCCCTGCGTGCCAGTACGGCAAAGTTCCGCCGCCGCTGGGCCGCGATGGAGCAGATGGCGGCCGACGCCCACGTGGATCTGGCCGAGCTTTCGACCCACGGCCTCAATGACCTCTGGGATGCCGCAAAGGCAGAGGAGTAAGACTGCGGGGGCGACGGGACGGACTTGTCCCATCGCCCCTATTATTTTTAAAAAGATTGTATCCCTTGTCTAACTTAGGGCATAATGCAAAAAGTGCGATAAGGCTAACTTATGAACCTGCGCGCCGCTGTAGCGTGCAAGCCGTGTCGCCAAGCATTCAACCCGTTTCCAAGTGAGAGGGAGACAACATGAGCGATATTTTGGACGTCTACGGTCGCGAGGTGCTCGACAGCCGCGGCAATCCCACTGTCGAGGTCGAGGTCGTGCTCGAGGACGGCAGCTTTGGCCGCGCAATGGTGCCTTCGGGTGCTTCGACCGGCGCCTTTGAGGCATGTGAGCTGCGCGACGGCGACAAGGGCCGCTATCTGGGCAAGGGCGTTTCGCAGGCCGTCGAGCACGTCAATAACGAGTGCGCTAACGCCGTCGTGGGCCTCGACGCCTTCGACCAGCGCGCCGTCGATGCCGCGCTGATTGCCGCGGACGGTACCCCCAACAAGACCAATCTCGGCGCCAACGCCATTCTGGGTGTGTCGCTGGCAGTTGCCCGCGCCGCTGCCGAGTCGGCGGGCCTGTCGCTGTACCAGTACCTGGGCGGCGTCAACGCCCACCTGCTGCCCACGCCTATGATGAATATCCTCAACGGTGGCGTCCATGCCGACAATAACGTTGACTTCCAGGAGTTCATGATCATGCCGGTGGGCGCCCCGAGCTTTGCCGAGGGCCTGCGTTGGTGCGCCGAGGTCTACCACACCCTCAAGGGCGTGCTGCACGAGGCCGGCCTGGGCGGCGGCGTGGGCGACGAGGGCGGCTTTGCGCCCAACCTCAAGACCAATGCCGAGCCGTTCGAGTACATCACCAAGGCCGTGGAGAAGGCCGGCTTTAAGCCCGGCGTCGACTTCATGTACGCCATGGACCCGGCCTCGACCGAGTTCTACAACGCCGAGACCGGCATGTACGAGCTCAAGGGCGAGGGCGTGGAGTACACGAGCGCCCAGATGGTTGATTACTGGGAAAAGCTCGTCGACACCTATCCCATCATCTCCATCGAGGACGGTATGGCCGAGGAGGACTGGGACGGTTGGGTCGAGCTCACCCGTCGCATTGGCAACAAGGTGCAGCTGGTGGGCGACGACCTGTTCGTCACCAACACCGAGCGCCTTAAGAAGGGCATCGAGCTGGGTGCCGCCAACGCGATCCTGGTCAAGGTCAACCAGATCGGCACACTCACCGAGTCGCTCGAGGCCATCGAGACCGCCAAGGAGGCCGGCTATGCTTGCATCGTGAGCCACCGCTCCGGCGAGACTGAGGACTCCACGATTGCCGACCTGGTCGTGGGCG
>URZR01000090.1 GCA_900552425.1 uncultured Collinsella sp.
AATCTTGACGATGTCGACTTGGAATCGAACGTTGCGAGATTGATGGGCAAAGGCTCCAAACAACGTCTGGTGCCGGTCGGCAGTTACGCATGTGAGGCGATCGCAAGATACCTCAAAAACGGACGGCCGCAGCTCGAGTCGAAGGCGAAAGGGCCCACCGAACGACGCGCGTTGTTCCTCAACAAGCGCGGCAAACGACTGTCAAGGCAATCGGTGTGGGAGATCATCCGTGCGGCCGGGGAACGCGCGCATATCGACAAGCCCCTGCATCCGCACACATTGCGCCATTCCTTCGCCACGCATCTGATCCAAGGCGGGGCCGACGTGCGCACCGTGCAGGAACTGCTCGGGCACGCCAGCGTGACCACCACGCAGATCTACACGCACGTAAGCCCTGAAACCCTGATCGAAACGTATCTGACCTCACATCCCAGAGCGCGGTGAGACACACCATTTTGCGACGCGTCCGCCCATAGCGGAATCGCGGCGGGGGAGCACCAAAGTCGGCCGGAAATTCAAGGCGTGACAATACAGTACATAACAGCGAACCGTCAGCCAGGAAGAGGTATTCATGCTGCAGATCAAATCGATCTCGAAGCGCTATAAAACCGGTGATTTCGTTCAGCAGGCGCTTGACAAAGTCAGCCTGAACCTACGCGACAGCGAATTCGTCGCGATTCTGGGTCCCTCGGGTTCCGGCAAGACCACCTTGCTCAACATCATCGGCGGCCTCGACCGGTATGACGACGGCGATTTGGTGATCAACGGCATCTCGACGCGCCAATACAAGGATCGCGATTGGGATTCGTACCGCAACCACACCATCGGCTTCGTGTTCCAGAGCTACAATCTGATCCCTCACCAGACGATTCTGTCGAATGTCGAACTCGCGCTGACGATTTCCGGCATCGGCAAGGCCGACCGTCGCGAACGTGCGCGCAAGGCGCTGGAGAAGGTCGGACTCGGCGAACACATCAACAAGAAGCCAAACCAGCTGTCCGGCGGCCAGATGCAGCGCGTGGCGATCGCCCGCGCACTGGTCAACGACCCGGACATCGTCCTGGCCGACGAGCCGACCGGCGCGCTCGATTCGGACACGTCCGTGCAGATCATGAACCTGCTCAAGGACGTGGCCAAGGACCGCCTCGTGGTCATGGTCACCCACAACCCCGAACTTGCGGAACAATATGCCACGCGCATCGTCAACCTGCGCGACGGCGTGATCCGCTCCGACTCCGACCCGTTCGTCGTGGACGAGACGGCCGAACAGCCGGCCGTGTACAAGACGATGGGCCGCGCGTCGATGTCGTTCGCCACGTCGCTGGCGTTGAGCTTCAACAATCTGAAAACCAAGAAGGCGCGCACCCTGCTGACCTCGTTCGCCGGCTCGATCGGCATCATCGGCATCGCGCTGATTCTATCGGTGTCGACTGGCGTGAACACATACATCAGTGACATCCAGCGTGACACGATGACCGCCTACCCGATCACCGTCGACTCCCAGACCTTCGACCTGAGCAGCATGATGGGCGGACAGATGGGCGGCGATGACGGATACGGCGGCAAGACGCACAAAACCGACGGCATCTACCCGGACGACCGCAGCGTCAAGCAGGCGTCCAGCCTGACCAGTTCGATTACCGAAAACAACCTGACCCGCTTCAAGAAATACCTGGATAATTCCAAGAGCGAGATTCACCAGTATGTGGGTTCCACCGGCATCCAGTACACATATGACGTGAAATTCTCCGTGTTCGACCACGACCCCGACGGCACGCTGGTCAATGCGGACGGCGTGACGATCGGATCCAGCGACTCTGCCTCGATGGCCTCGCAGATGGCGTCCACAAGCTCGTCCGGCATGTCCGGCACCTCGTCGATCACCTCGCAGCAGATGTCGATGCTGACCGGCAAAACCGATGAGAACGCCGCGCCCGACTCGTTCAACGAGATCATGCCGGGAGCGGACGACAGCAAGCTCGTAGGCAAGGTTATCACCGACAACTACCAGGTGGTCAACGGTTCATGGCCGAAGTCCAAGGATGAAGTGGTGCTGGTGCTTGACGACAACAACAGCGTGCCGCTGACCACGCTGTACGAGCTCGGCCTGCTGCCCGCCTCCGATTACCACGAGATGATGTCCAAGCTCAACGCCGGCGACAAGGTCAGCACTCCACAAGACAAGATCGACTATGCTAAGGCCCTCGATCAGACGCTGTACATGATTCCGGCATCCGACCAGTACGTCAAGGGCGATGACGGCCACTACCGTTTCATCGGCAACGACAAGGACGAAATCGAACAGCGCCTCGAAACGGCCACCAAACTCAAGGTGGTGGGCGTCGTCAAGGCGAAGAAGGATGCTTCGGCCACGCCGTTGGCCGCTGGTGTGGGGTACGCGCGCGCTCTGACCAATGATTTGATCGACCGTGCGGCCTCCAGCGCCATCGTTACCGATCAGAAGGCCAACCCGAACACGAACGTGCTCAACGGCATGACGTTCTCGCCCTCGGACGATGCCACCAAGGTGGCCGACGCGCGCACCTACGTGGCTTCGCTGGGCGTGACGCAGAAGGCGAACATGGCCAAGTCGATGATGAGCGCCGGGCAGCAGTCCGGCACGGGCGCATCGGACGCCGCTGGTGCTGGTGCTGCAGGTGTCGCTGGCGCGGCGGGTGCCGGCGATCAGGCCGCCGCCATGGCCGCGATGAGCGAACAGCAGCTCGCCGACAGTTTCGACGCGTATATCGCCACGGCTTCGAACGACGTGCTTGTCGCGATCTACGACCAGTACGTGTCGACCGGCACCTACGACGACAACCTCGCCGCATTCGGTGTGGTGAGTCGTGACGCGCCCAGCTCGATCAACATCTACGCCGACAGCTTCGAAGACAAGGACCGCATCGCCGACGCGATCACCGACTACAACAACACCGTCTCGAAGAAAGACAAGATCACCTACACGGATTACGTTGGGCTCATGATGAGTTCGGTGACCACCATCGTCAACGTGATTTCCTACGTGCTTATCGCGTTCGTGTCCGTCTCGCTGATCGTCTCCTCGATCATGATCGGCATCATCACCTACATCAGCGTGCTGGAGCGCAAAAAGGAGATTGGCATCCTGCGCGCGATCGGCGCGTCAAAGCGCAACGTGGCCAACGTATTTAATGCCGAGACCTTTATCGAAGGCCTCATTGCCGGCGTCTTTGCCATTGTCGTCGTGGTGGCCGTGAGCTTTCCGGTTAATGCCTGGGCGCTTGCGGCCAAGCAGGTGCCCAACCTGATGAGCCTGCCCGTTCAAGACGCGCTGATGCTCATTGTAATTTCGGTGCTGCTGACGGTCGTTGCCGGCCTGCTGCCGGCTCGCAGCGCATCCAAGAAAGACCCTGTGGAAGCCCTACGCTCCGAATAATGTGACAAAGGGACAGTCCCTTTGTCACATTGGGTGGCTAGCTCGTTTTGCCCATCAATGTGATACGGATGCTTGGATGGGTGTACTCGTCAAATTCATCCTCGGGATCCGTGTCAAACGAATAGTACGTTTTGATGGGGTTGTCACTCGTCCTGATGGAGATTCTCTCGTAGAGCGAACCGTTCAAAAAAGCCTGCCTAAACTCTTCGGGGAGCTTTTGCGGTGCTAGGAGCTCGGGACTCACGGTCTTGACGTCTACGGTTTGGACGACAGAGGAAAGTTCGTCCAAGTCGAGCTCGATGCGGGCGAGGTTGTCCTCAAGGCTCGCGTCGGGGTCGATCTCTGCCGCGTAGCTCACTTCCGTGAGCGTTCCCTTGTTGTCAAAATCCAGGTACGTATAGGTCTTCTGGGCATCGGAGTCGCCGTCGTGCAGATAGCTGCGGACGTGATAGCCGTAATCTTGATATCGCTCGTAGGGGTCATCGGCGGACACGTACTCGCATGAGGGCTCTAATGCCTTGCGTGCGATGGCGATCTGCTCGGCCGCGGCCGCGGCGTTCTCCTGCATCTCGATGTTTCCCTGCGCCAGCTGCGGGATATAGGCGCCGCACACGATCGCGAGGGGCAGCGCCACAAGCGCGACGACCCACTTCTTTGCACGGGGGACAGGCACGCCACAGGCCTCTGCCATGGCCCTTGCGTTGGCGAAGCTTTCGGCAAGCACGTCTGCCGCGGTGGCGACGGCGCCTACGGCAGCGGCGACTTCTGCCGCGCCGCCCAGGTTGCGTGCGGTCTCGTTGTCGCTGTTCTTGAGCAGGCGTGCGGCGGCCTGCGTGCCAACAACGCCTGCGATTTGTGCCGAGCGGTCTTTCTCGCTCTGCTCGATGGCGAGCCGGTTCTGCATTTCCTTCCACTGCTTGCCGCGCATGCCAAAACGCGGCGCGAGGGCACAGTAGCAGAATATGACGAGCTCGATGGCGGTGAGCACCAAGGCGGTCATCATGCCCGTCTCTTGGAAGCCTTCGTGATGGAAGACGATGTCGTCGATCATTTCGAAAGGAATAATCAATAAGGGCAGCACGAATGCCATGGCAAGCGCCGCGCCGGCAACCTTGGGACAGATGCAGTATCGCTGGATGCGCTTACGTTCTTGTTCGGAAAGTGTTGCCATGGCTGATCCTTGGTGTCGTAACGGTCGTTGCGGCGCATGGGGCGCGGGGCGCATCAGTTTGAGCTAGCGCTGGATAAGAACATAGAGCAAGATGCTCATCGCGATGAGCAAGAAGCCTGCGATGTTAAACATCAGTGTGGCAAAGTTGCCCACGATGGGGCGTTCGACATAGCTTTTGTCTGGGTTGCTGGGGTTGTAGTACACGGTCATTTGGCTACCGAGGGGCCAAAGCTGCTCCGCGAGGGTGCCTAGGCGGGCGATGGGGCCTGTCTGCACGTGCAGCCAGCCCTTGGCGTCTTCGTAGGCGGTGGCTTGCGTGCGGATGGGGAGTCCCGACAAGCTTTTGGTCTTTATGCCACGGAATTGTTTTTTCGCGCGGTATTGCGTGCCGTCGACGGTGTATTCCAAAACGGGATTCATTCTGCCTTCACCCATAAAGCGATGGTCGATGACCGTCCCCATGGTCACGGCGGTACAGGCCTTGGCTTTTTTGCGGGCGGCGGCCTTCATGAGCGCGCTCACTCCGATAAGCAGGATGCCGATGCCCCCAACCAAGATGAGCGCGAGCAGGGATATCTGCGACGTGGTCACGGCGTTCTCCTTTGGCGCGATACCGTCATATGTGACCCAGTATAGAGAATCCCGCCATCGATGAGCTATTGCGGGGGGGGGTCAATTCTGAATGTGACAAATGGACTGTTCCTTTGTCACATCGGGGACTGCGGAATCGAGGTCTAATACTTTTCCCGAGAAGTGAACGAGTGAAAACGGACTCCCGAAGCATCGACACTTTTGGCGTGCAATTTCCTGCGATTTTGCCAGTCAAATCCTGCGGTTTTGACGCCTAAAAATGTCAATGCTTCGGGGGTCCAAATACAGCCGTTCACTTCTCGGGAAAAGCATTAGACCTCGAAATATGGGCGGCGTTCGCGAACGGCAACTAGCTTGCGTCCGGTAGCCGGCACTTGGGGCAAAGGGACTGCCCTTTTGCCCCTTCACCATTGCATCGTATCTGGTGTGGAAAAAATATCGCCTGCGTTCTCGCGCCTGCGAAGAGTTCCTGAACCGCTTGAATGGGATGTGACAAAGGGACTGTCCCTTTGTCACATTGATTTGAGAGTGGATGTTGATGAATTTATCGCTGGCCCCTATGGAGGGGATTACCGGGCATGTGTTCCGTCGCGTGCATGCGGAGTGCTTTGGCGCGCTCGATTGTTATTACACGCCGTTTTTGCCGCCGCCGCGGGTGGGCAACCGCTTTGGTGGCAAGGCGTTTAAAGAGGTCGATCCTGCCAATAACCAGGGGCTTAACGTAGTACCTCAGCTGATGTCCAAGAATGCGGACGAGTTTGTGTGGGCGGCGCAGGTGCTCGCCGAGATGGGGTACCGCGAGGTCAATCTCAACCTTGGCTGCCCCTCGGGTACGGTTGTTGCCAAAGGCAAGGGTTCGGGCTTTCTGCGCAACCTGGATGAGCTCGAGGTGTTCTTGAGCGACGTGTGCGAACGCTCACCCTTGCCGGTGTCGGTCAAGACCAGGCTGGGGTTGGAAAGCGATGACGAGTACGAACGCGTGCTCGACCTCTATTGCCGCATGCCGCTGGCAGAGCTGATCGTGCATCCGCGCGTGCAAAAGGACCGCTATACGGGCTCGCCGCGCAAGGAGTTTTACGGCGAGACGCTGGAACGTGCACCGTTTCCGGTGGCATACAACGGCGACATTTTTGATCTTGAGGATATGGACGCGCTGGTGGAGGCCTATCCCGGCACGCGCCATGTGATGCTGGGGCGTGGCCTGCTCGCGAACCCCGCTCTGGCTCGTATGGTCAACGGCGGTCCTGCTGCCACGGCAGCCGAACTGCAGCGTTTCCACGACACGCTATTCGCGGCCTATGCAGAAGAGATTGGTGGCAACGCGGTCTTTCGCATGAAGGAATGGTGGTTCTACGCCAAATGTGCCTTCGCCGATCCCGCTACCGTGCACAAGCTCGTGCGCAAGACCAAAAAGGTCGACGAATACCGCGCCGCCGTCGAGCGCGTCTTTCGCGAGCAGCCGCTCGCGCCTGTTGCCCGCTTTTGTGGCTACTAGTCGTTGGGGACGTTCTTAAACGACTAGTCGTTGGGGACAGTCTTTGCCGGATCGCCGGCTCGCTGGCCGGGCGGCAAGCACTCATTTAAGT
>URZR01000091.1 GCA_900552425.1 uncultured Collinsella sp.
GGCCGACCGTCTGGCGCTCGTCGACGCCGCTGCCACTGCGCTCAAGTGCCGCGTCGAAGAGGTTCCCGCCCGCGTGGAGAACCTGCAGGCCGAGCTGCGCGAGACGTCCAGCAAGCTCAAGAAGGCGCTCACCGGTGGCTCCTCCGATGCCATTTCCAGCGCCATCGACGGTGCTGTTGAGCTGAATGGCTATAAGCTCGTTGTTGCCGAGCTTCAGGGCCTTGAGGCTGTCGACCTGCGCAACGTATGGGATACCGTGCACCAGAAGGTCGTCGGCCCTGTCGCCTGCGTCGTCGCCAGCGTGACCGAGAAGGGCACCCCGGCCCTGCTTGCCGCCGGCTCCGATGACGCCGTGAAGGCCGGTTTCCACGCCGGCAACGTGATCAAGCAGATCGCGGGCCTGGTCGACGGTCGCGGTGGCGGCCGTCCCAACATGGCCCAGGCCGGTGGCAAGAATGTTTCCGGTATCGCCGATGCCCTCGCGGCCGCCAAGACCGCGCTTGGCGCCTAAGAACCTAGGTTGTCGCTGTGGTCGCACTTGCGCTGGACATAGGGGAGACCAGAATCGGCATCGCTGTCTCGAGCCGTGATGGCAAGATGGCGATGCCCGTCAAGGTGCTGCCGGCTGCCGAGGTCACCGGTATGGCCAAGACGTTCCGTTACCTAGTCGAGGACTATGAGCCCGACATCTTGGTAAGCGGACGTCCCTTGACCATGGCCGGTGAGCCCGGCCCCCAGGCCGAGCGCGTCGCCGCCGTGGCCCAAAAGATTGCCGACGAGCTCGAACTTCCGCTGGAGTTTGAGGACGAGCGTCTGTCCTCGCAAGAGGCCAAGCGCATTCTGCGAGAGCAGGGACTCAACGAAAAGCAGATGAGGGGCAAGATCGACATGATCGCCGCCAGCCTGTTCTTGCAGACATGGCTCGATCGTAAAAACGAGGAGGTTCAGCATGCCTAACGCTTCCGATCCGCGCCAGCAGAATCGTACACGGCAGCCCGCGCAGCGCCCCGCTCAGCCTGGCCAGCGTTCGGCTCAGCCTACTCAGCGTGCTGCTCAGCAGCCCGCCACTCGTCCCTCGCAGCCCGCTGGCGGCGCTCGTTTTAAGCAGCAGGCTCCTGCCCAGCGCACGCAGGGGCAGGCCCGGCAATCACGCTCCCACGCACATCATGCTCATGGCTCGCACGGCGTTGCTCCGGCTACGCGGTCGAGTTATAATACGCACGCCCGCCGTGGTGCCCAAAAGAAAAGCTCCCCGGTGCCCATGATGATCGGTGGCGTCGTCGCCGTGCTTGCTCTTTTCGCGATCGTTTTCTTTGTCGTGCCAGCCGTCAAGGGCTTCTTTGCCGGTGAGGATGCGAATGTCGCTGCTGGCCGGCAAGTTACTATCACGATTCCCGATGGTGCCTCGGGTGACGCCATCGCTTCGATTCTCTCCGAGAACCATATCGTCGAAAATCCCAAGGATTATTACGCGGCGGTCAAACAGCTCAACGCCGACATGTCGCTTAAACCGGGTAAGTATTCGTTCACCACGCTCATGGATGCGACCAAGGTCGTTCAGCAGCTCATGGAAGGCCCCAATGCGGGCTCCGATGCGCTGACTATCCCTGAGGGCCTTACGGTTGACCAGGTCGCCGACCGTGTGGCCAAGGCGTACGACAACATTTCGAAGGGTGACTTCCTTAACCAAGCTAAGGCGAGCAATTATGTGAATGATTACGCTTTCCTTAAAGACGCTTCAAACGATTCGCTCGAGGGCTTCCTATTCCCCAAGACCTATTCGTTGGGTAAGGACCCGTCTGCCGATGATGTGATTCGCGCCATGCTTGACCAGTTCCACGCCGAGTATAAGTCGCTTGACTTTGCCAGCTGCGAGGCCAAGATCAAGGAGCGCTATGGCGTAGAGATGTCCGATTACGACATCGTTAACCTTGCCTCGATCGTCGAGCGCGAGGGCCTCAACGCCGATCAGCGCGCGCATGTGGCATCGGTTTTCTATAACCGTCTGGCGGGCAAGCTCGATGGCCTGCGCTACCTCAATAGCGATGCGACCATGATGTATGTCACCGGCGGCGAGGTTACCGCCGACGACCTGCAGAGCGATAGCCCGTACAACACCTATAAGCACGAGGGCCTGCCGCCCACGCCCATCTGCTCTCCGTCGCTCGAGGCGCTCAAGGCCACCCTTGAGCCGACCGACTCCGATGACCTGTATTTCTACATTACACAGGACAAGGAGTATTTCTCGAAGACCTACGAAGAGCACCAACAGTCTTGGAATTGATCATGAGGATTTT
This sequence comes from uncultured Collinsella sp., assembly GCA_900552425.1. GTDB lineage: Bacteria > Actinomycetota > Coriobacteriia > Coriobacteriales > Coriobacteriaceae > Collinsella. The sequence goes on from URZR01000091.1 coordinate 2,298, forward strand.
TAGCCCCAAACGATATGTTGCCTCAGTCGACCGCATCGACCTCGATACCCTGTGGGCCGACGGCAAGCGAGCCATTCTGCTCGACCGCGACAACACCCTGGTGCCGCGCGATACCGAGCGGGTTCCCGCTGCGGTTTCCGCTTGGCTCGAAGCCGCCCATGCCAAGGGCTTTAAGCTGTGTATGGTGTCCAATAACTGGCATCGCGATCAGGTTATGGCATCGGCGCGCGAGTTGGGGCTCGAGGCCATCAGCCACGCCATGAAGCCCGCCCCGTTTGCCCTCAAAGCGGGCCTTAAGCGCCTAGGCGCCACGGCTAACGAGGCCGTACTGATCGGCGATCAGCTTTACACGGACGTGTGGAGCGGTAACCTTGCTGGCGTTGACACTATTCTTGTCAAGCCGCAGGCAACCCAGGACCTGTGGTACACGCAGATCTTCCGTATCTTTGAGCGCCGGGCCCTGCGCGACCTTCCCTGCGAGGAATAGGTTTCGCCATGTCTCAGCACATCAAACACGGCTGCGACCATATCTTCTTTATCGGCTTTTTGGGCGCGGGCAAGTCGACGCTGGCGCGCAACGTGGGCACTATGTTCAAGCGTCGATTCATCGATACCGATCGTTTGGTTGTACGTCGATGCGGCAAGTCGGTAACCGAGATATTTGAGACTGAGGGCGAGGACCGTTTTCGCGAGCTCGAGACCTCGGCGCTCCGTTCGCTCCAAAGCGAGCGCAGCCTGCTGGTATCGTGCGGGGGTGGCATCGTCGAGACGCCGGTGAACATTGAACTGATGCACGATATGGGTACATGCGTGTACCTCGAAGGCGACTTTGAGGACTCGTTGCGCCAGATTCGCCGCTCGGATACCCGGCCCGATTTCCGCTCTCCCGAGCATGCTGCGCGTCTGTTTGAGCATCGCCGTCCGCTGTATCGTCAGGCAGCCGATATTACCCTTGATATTCGCAACAAGTCCTTCGAGGACGTTTCCTACCTTTGTGCCGAGATGCTTTTGGAGCGTGGACTGCTATGATTCGCCGTCAACTTATCAATTTCCAAAACCGCAGTGTCGATGTCCGCGTCGGATTGGGCGCGTTCGAGGAGCTGTCGCGCATGTTTGCCTCGGCCGTGGGCAAGCCTAAGCGCGCGATGGTGGTTTGGAACGACGTTACATCCGAGCGTTTTGGCGAGGTCGTCGAGCATGCGCTGATCGACGCCGGTTTTGCCGTGTCGCTGCTCGTCCTCGAGGTTTCGCCTTCCGGCGCTACGCTGGCCGATGCCGATACCGTCTTTGGCGCCCTGTCGGTTAACGGCATTACCTGCGACGATCTCGTTGTCGCTGTCGGCGACACGGCGACCTGCTCGGTCGTTTGCTGGTGTGCTAATCAGTGGTGCGGTCGCACCGAGTGCGCCTTGCTGCCGACGACGTTCGATGCCATGCTCACGGTCGCGACGACCATGAAGCCGCTCGTCGCCTCGTCGGTGAATGCGCTTCCCGCTATCGCGTTCCGTCCCGAACCGGGCTTGGTCGTGTGTGACCTCGACCTTGTTCGCGAAGCGGACCCCGAGGACCTCAAGCTCGGCTATGCGGTACTTGTTGGCACCATGCTTTCGAGCAGCAAATCCCGCTGGAATCAGTTTGCTGAGACCGTCCCCGAGATTCTCGCGGGCGAGGAGGTCGCGCTCGTCAATGCCGTCCAATGGTCTCAGACTGCCCGCAAGGACGTGCTGACGGCCACGAACCCGAGCGCTCGCCATGCGCTCGATTTTGGCAAGATGGGGGAACGCACCCTGCGCGTCTGCTTGGGCGATGCCGCTTCGCAGGTCCCTGCCTACCAGCTGTTGTCCGAGGGCATGCGCTTTGAGGCGCGCCTTGCACATGATGCCTGTGACTTCGATATCGATTACGTCTTTGAGGTCGATGACTGCCTTGAGGACTTTGGTATCGAGGAGCTTGCCTTCGATCTGAAGCCTGCCGCATATATCGAGGAGTTCCGCAGGCAGCAGTTTGTCCGCTCGAACCGCAGCATGTTGCCGCTGCCCGCGGCACTCGGCGCCATTCGTCTAACGAACGTTGAGGACGAGGTTCTGGAGCGCCATGCTCATGCCTACTTGGCATCTCGCAAAGAACTTCTCTAAGATTTATTGACATCCATCGTCTTTCGTATCATGTTGAGGGGCGGGTTTCCAATCGGTTGCGGATCGCATGCGATTCCGTCGTTCGGTTGAGGCCCGTCCCGCACTTTTTGAGACAACAAGAAAGGAATCTGCATGTCTGAGTTTGCTGCCGGTCCTGCCGGTCGTATCGAGCGTGTCCGTACCCTGATGGTCGAGCGCGGCTACGATGCCATCGTGGTGCGCGACGAGGCCAACCTTCGTTGGCTTACGGGCGTGAAGGGCGTCTTCGACTACACCTTCGAGTTTCCGCACGCCGCGTTTATTACGGCAGATCAGTGCCTGTTCCACACCGATTCGCGCTACCTCAACAGCTTTGAGGAGAACACGCCCGCCGGCAGCCCCTGGGTCTACGACATGGACGAGGGCACTATCCCCGGTTGGGTCGCCGGCAAGATCGCGGCCAACAAGTGCCGCGTCTGTGCCGTCGAGGATGACATGCAGATCAACTTCTACCAGGGCATTCAGCGTGGTTTGGAGGATCGTTCCGTCGCCTGCATGTTGCCGCTGATGCATGACGACATTCGCAAGATGCGCGCCATCAAGGACGCCGAGGAGATCGAGCTCATGCGCCATGCGCAGTCGATCACCGATGCCGCCTTCCAGCACATGCTCGGCTTTATTAAGCCTGGTATGACCGAGAAGCAGGTTCGCAACGAGCTCGAGAACTTTATGTTCGCCAACGGCGCCGACAGCCTTGCCTTCGGCTCCATCGTGGCGAGCGGTCCCAACACCGCCAACCCGCATGCCGTACCGAGCGACCGCGTGATCGAGAAGGGCGATTTCGTTCTCATGGATTATGGCGCGGGCTATTGCGATTACCGCTCCGACATGACGCGCACTGTCGTGATGGGCGAGCCCACCCAGGAGCAGCTCGACCTGTACGCACTCGTGCGCCGTACGCACGAGGAGTGCGTCGCCGCCATCCATCCGGGCGTTGAGGGCAACGACATTTTCAAGCTTTCCAAGAAGATCATCGGCGATGCCGGCTATGGCGATTACTACAACCATGGTCTGGGTCACGGCGTGGGCATCGACATCCATGAGCTGCCCAACTTCAACCGCAGCAAGAATATCATCGAGGTCGGCTCGGTTATCACCATGGAGCCCGGTGTGTACCTGCCCGGCGTGGGCGGCGTTCGTCTGGAGGACTACGGCGTGGTCACCGAGAACGGCTACGAGCCCTTCACCAAGACGCCGCATGACCTTCACGTCATCGATTGCTAGTCTACTTCGGTAGATAGTTTGGGGCGGGGCGTCCGGATCGATTCGGACGCCCCGCGTTCTCTTTTTATGCACTCGCTGCAGGCGCCGTCTGCAAGTGTATAATTTCCATCGTATGTAATTTGGACGCTTGTGCGTTCTGCCCATAACAAGAAAGGTCGCTATGCCTACCATTTCTACCGCCGATTTCAAGAACGGCCTCGGTCTCCGCATCAAGGACAAGGTCTACACCATCGTCGAGTTCCAGCATGTCAAGCCGGGTAAGGGCGGCGCGTTTGTGCGCTACAAGACTCGCGACATCAAGAGCGGCCGCGTCGTCGAGAACACTTGCAACGCCGGCACCAAGTTCGAGAGCGTTATGCTTACCACCCGTGAGTTCCAGTACCTCTACAACGATGGCACCGACTACATCTTCATGGACAATGAGTCCTATGAGCAGGTTCCCGTTCCCGAGGACATGGTGGGCGAGAACTCCAAGTGGCTGCGCGAGAACGACATCTGCCAGCTGCTCTTCGCCGACGATGAGCTCATGGGCGTGACTCCGCCGATGTTCATCGAGACCACCATCGTCCAAACCGACCCGGGCTTTAAGGGTGACACCGTCCAGGGTTCCACCAAGCCGGCCACGATCGACACCGGCGCTGTCATCCAGGTCCCCATGTACCTCAACGAGGGCGAGGTTATCAAGGTTGACACCCGCGACGGCAAGTTCGTCTCCCGCGTCTAGCAACCAACTCTTCTAGGAGGACTCATGCCCCAGGAAATCAAGATTGACGGCATCGGCATTTCGCCCGATGTTCTGACCGCCATCGTCTCGCGCGCCGTGTCGGATGTCGAGGGCATCGCCTCCGTTGGCGTCAAGGACCTTGCCACCAACCTTGTCTCCATGATGCTCTCGTCCAAGGCCCCGGCTTCCGAGCCGGCGGTCGAGGCCGATGTCATCGGCGACAAGCTCGTACTCATCGTGCGTGTCGTGGTGTTCTTTGGCTATCCGTTCAAGAAACTCGCCGAGGCCGTTCGCGCCGCTGTAGTCGCCGCCATCGATGCCCAGGTGGGTGTCG
>URZR01000092.1 GCA_900552425.1 uncultured Collinsella sp.
GTCATCGCCCTCGGCGTCGGCGCTGTACCACACGACCGGACAGCCCGAAAGACGCGCCAGCTGCGTTGCCATAGCATGGACAATCTGCTGCTGATCGGCGCAGCGCTGCAGCATGCGATTGGTCTCGAGTACCATCTGCGTACGACGGTCGCTGGCGGCGGCCTGCGCCAAGGCACGGCGCAGGGCCAGCGCAATCGAGCTCGACACGAGCGAGACCGCAAACATGATAAAGAACATGCCGGGATAGACGCGGTCGATGAGCGACAGCGAGTAGCGCGGGTCGACAAACAAATAGTTGTAGAGCGCCACGGCGGCAGCCGAGCTCAGCAGGCAATACAGGCGGCTCCAGGTAAAGAAAGCGCACAGCTGCACGGCGAACACATAGACGATCATGATGCTCGGCGCGAGACCCGGATGGTCGAGCAGCGCGCCCGCAATCGTCGCCGCGACCAGCAGCCCCGCCGATACGCAGGCGTCATACAGAGGGCTGCGACGCGTCAGCGTCGTGCGCCGCCACCAAAAGTTCTCGGCAATATCGCCGTCCGCATGGACGTCCATCAGCGCCCCGCCCCTCTCTCAAAAACAAAAACCACCACAAAGGGGACAGGCACCTTTGTGGTGGTTTCCCCTTGTGGTGGTTCCAAGTGTATAGCCTTTACAGCCTGCGGTCGTTAGACAAACAGCACGTGCGCGAGCAGGGCGCACACGCACACCGCTCCAAATACCAATGCCACGATCGAAATCACGCGATCGACCATGTCCATGTTGGCCCGATTCGTAAAGAACCGATCTTCGGCGGCGTCGACGCGCGCCTCACGGACGTCAAGTGTCCTTGCATCCATGTTTACCTCCCCGGCTTTAGTTTTGCTCATCGATAACCAACTCCGTGTAGTCTCCGTCGGCTACGGGCGCTCGTTGGGGGCAAGGCGCTGCATCTTGCTCACGGCCTTAAACTTGGTGAACAGCGGCACGTACTCAAAGCTCACGTTGGAGTTCTCCAGGCCGTACCAGCGCGCGGGCGTGCCGGCGGCGCGGCGGATGATGTACTTGAGCGTGATGGCCGTGCGCTCGCTCGGCTCCACGTCGCTTTCGGGCGCCAGCAGCTTGCGGATCATGACGAACTTGAACGTGCCAATGTTGCCCGGATCCTTATAGACCGAGTAGTCGTGCGTCTGCGACGGCAGCTCGCCGCTGGCAGCCAGGTCCTGAACAACTTGGCGCAGGTAGGCATTGACGCGTTGGTTAATCTTGTAGCCCAGGTACAGATGCACGCGGAACACGTAGTCGGTGCCGAACGTCTCGACCGAATAGGCAAAGGTATGCGGCTCGTCCATGGTCTCGACGTTCACGAACCACCAGGCGCGAGCGCGCTTGGGATGCTTGTCCAAGATCGAGTAGACGATATCACGGTCGATGTAGTCGGTATGGGTGTCCTTGGTCAGGTACACGATGTTGTCGCTCATGCGCTCGTAACGGTCGTCGTCGCGCAGGCGCTTGAGCTGCGGCAGATAGCTGCGCAGCGGCAGCAGCGTAAACTGGCGCTGTTCGACCGCCGTGCCGTTGTACCAGCACACCATAATGCCCATGATGAGTGCAGCCATGAGGATGGTGAAGTAGCCGCCGTGGAAGAACTTGGTGAGTGAGCTCACGAAGAAGAAGCCTTCGAGCAAAAGGAAGAAGGCCGCGAAGATCCACGGAGCAACCTTGAGCTTGCGCTCCTCGTGCAGGTAGAAGAAGAGCAGCAGCGTGGTGCACATCATAGTCAGCGTAATGGCAAGGCCGTAGGCGGCTTCCATATGAGCCGAGTTCTGGAACAGCAGCACCACGATGACGCAGCCGACAAGCATGACGTTGTTGACCATGGGGATGTAGAGCTGGCCTTTGGTCTCGGCCGGATAGAAGACCTGCATGTGCGGCATGAGGTCCAGGCGACTGGCCTCGGACACCAGCGAGAACGCGCCGGTAATGAGCGCCTGCGAGGCAATGATGGCCGCGATGGTTGAAAGGCCGACGGCAAACGGACGCAGGCCCGGGGCGAGCATCTGGTAGAACGGGTTAAGGTCGGCAATGCCCATGAGCTCGGGGTTGGCAGCGTTGTTCATAAGCCAAGCGCCCTGGCCCATATAGGACAGCAGCAAGCAGCACTTAACGAACGGCCAGGTGGCGTAAATGTTGCCGCGACCCACATGGCCCATGTCGGAGTAGAGCGCCTCGGCACCGGTGGTGGCGAGGAAGCAGCTGCCCAGAATCATGATGCCCGCGTGGTTGTTGGGGCTTAGCAAAAAGGCGATGCCGCGCACCGGGTTGAGGCACAGCAGCACGGCGGGGTGCTGGAAGACAAAGAACAGACCCGTGCCGCCCAGGAACAGGAACCACAGCGTCATGATGGGGCCAAAGGCGTGACCGATCTTGGCCGTGCCGATGCGCTGCACCAAGAAGAGCGCAATGATGATGGCGAGCGTGATGGCGACAACGCGGCCCTGGTCATCCCCGAGCACGGCGTGAACCGCAGGGATGGTGCGCAGGCCCTCGATGGCCGTGGTAACGGTAACAGCCGGCGTCAGGATGCCGTCGGCGAGCAGTGCGGCGCCACCCAGCATGGCGGGGATGATAAGCCACTTGCCGCAACGCTTGACCAGGCTGTACAGGGCAAAGATGCCGCCCTCGCCGTGGTTGTCGGCGCGCAGCGAGATCAGCACGTACTTGACGGTCGTCAGCAGCGTGACCGTCCACACGACAAGAGAGAGCGCGCCGAGCACGAACTCCTCCGTCACGCTTCCGATGCCGCCGTTGCCGGCAACGAGCGCCTTGGTTACATACATAGGGCTGGTGCCGATGTCGCCGTACACCACGCCCAGCGTGACGAGCATCGCCGAGATGCTCACAGGAATCGCAGCGTGCGAGGCTACTTCCTTTGCCTTTTGTTCCATAAGCCGGTTTCCTCCCAATTTTAACGTTCGACGGGATTATATGTAATCAGCCCATATTTTAATGGCACCGTTTTCCCAGCTAGATAAACATTTATACGGCCTTTATGCCATCGCGCGATATGGAATGTGACAAAGGGACGCCCCCTTTGCCACATTCGTCATTTTCCGAGCCAGTTTTTGAACCACCACTCCATGGAGCGACTCATCTCGGCCATAAAGGGACTGGTGTGTTTGCGGGTGTAGATATCCACCACGCGCTCCCCCACCTCGCGGGCATGCGGGCGAAACATCGCGTCCATCTCGGCCACCTGCGCGTCCATGGTCGCGGCATCCGCGCGGCAGTAGCGCTCCTCGTGCACCAGGTTCACCACGGGGTGCGCGATTGCCGGGCGCTCCTTACGGGGCGTGCCGATGATGAGCATCGACAGCGGCATGGTATAGGGCGGCAGATCGAGCAGCTCGGCAACTTCCTCGGCATTCTCGACGATATCACCGATGTAGCAGCTCCCCAGCCCCAGGGCCTCGGCGGCAACCACGGCGTTTTGGGCGGCGATCACGGCGTCCTGCGCCGCGATGGCAAAGTCGCCCAGACCCGGTGCACGACGGGGCGCCTTGCCCGTACGCTCTACAAACTCGGGCTCAAAGCAACCCACATGCTCAAACAGATCGATCCACTTGGCATAGTCGACCACAAATATTAGTGCCCAAGGCGCCTTGGCGATCATGGGCTGGTGGTCGCACAGGTCGGCCAGACGATCCAGCGTAGCCTGCTCGCGAATGCTCACGATGGAATACATCATCATGGCGCCTGCCGACGGCGCACGGCTCGCCGCATGCAGAATCGCCGCCCGCTGCTCGTCGGTCACCGCCACGGGGCGGTCGTCGTCATCACGCGCGAAGGCACGCGTGGAGGAACGGTGCTCCAACGTGTCCAGCACCGCATTGCCCGTCGTCTCGACCGGATAGCCACACGTATCCACGCCCACAGCTCCGTCGCAGTACTCGGCGCCCGTCATACAAACCTGCTCGCTCATCGCCCTGCCCTCGCCATTTCTTTAAGAAGCCTTTACGTTTCCGTGTAATTCCCGTCCATTATCGCGCAGGTCGCCACTACATTGCGCCACACCGCCACACGCGCGCGTTAATATGGCTGGTTGTTGTGCGCAGCCACCAATTGCAGCGCATATCTTGGTAACAATCGGGTAAACCCCCGCTTTCGTAGGTTTTAGTTTGTGAGGAGTCTCAGCATGTTCGCTGCCGCCATCTCGCTCGTCGGTCTTGCGGCGACCGTCTACCTTGTCTTGCGCGAGGCCAAGGCCATTCGCGCACAGTCGAGCACCGTTGCCAAGGGCGCTATCGCCTGGAGCGTCGCCTTCGGTCTGTTCCAGGTCTTTTTGACCGTCTGGGGCGCTATTGGTCTCGTCGCGCAAAACGAGCCGCTCGCCTTTGTGATGCTCATCCTGACCAATGCCATTCTCACCGGTTGCGCTTGGGCCAGCATCGCCCGCGACCGCATCGCCCCGCGCGTCTTTGCGTTCGCCAAGCCCGACGCCCCCGCCCCCACCGGCAAGCTCGCCCGCCTGCGCGGCGCCTTTGTGGGCAAACCGCTCGTCGCCGCCGTCCTGTGCCTGCTGCTCGCCGGCGTCTTTGCGCTGCTGGGCATAGAGGTTTCGTCCAACCACGACTTTACCTGGGTCTACCCCCTATGCATCCTGCTCGAGTGGGCCATCATCACCGTGCTCATGACCGGCCTGTTCTTCCTGTTCCAGCGCCACGGCGCAGCTCCCGCGGTCCTGGCCTTTGCCCTCTTTGTCCTGGGCATTGCCGAGTTCTTCGTCATCACGTTTAAATCCATGCCCATCCAGCCGGGTGACCTTTCGGCCATCTCCACTGCCGCCGCGGTCGCCGGCACCGGCTACACCTTCTCCATCTCGCTGTTCTGCGTGCTGTCCATGGGCTTTACCGCCATCGCCATGCTGCTGTGCGAGTACGCCGGCCTGGTCGCGCCGCATCGCCAGAAGGGCGCCGCCAACGCCAAGCGCATGCTGCTCACCAACCTGCTCGTAGCGGTGCTGTGCCTGGGCGGTGTGACCGCGCACGTCACGCTCATCGACTACTACAACACCCTCGGTATAACCGTCTACACCTGGCGTCCGCTCGAGAGCTACTGGCGCGAGGGCTATCTGCCTGCCTTTATTAGTGCAGCGCAGTCCATTAAGCCGCCCAAACCCGCCGACTACTCCGTCGACGATGCCAAGGCCACGCTCAAAAAGTACGCCAAGGCCTACGACAAGTCCGATGCCGCCAAGAGCGACGAGCGCGCCGCCGCAAAGGAGCAGTTCGACAGCGAGAAGCCCACGGTCATCGCCATCATGAACGAGACTTTCTCGGACCTGTCCATCTATCAGAACATGCGCGCCGGCTACGAGGGCCCGCAGTACTTTAAGAACCTGTCCAACTGCCTCAGCCGCGGCAAGCTCTACGTGAGCGCCTACGGCGGCGGTACCGCCAATACCGAGTTTGAGTTTATGACCGGCAACTCCATGGCCAACCTGGGCTCGGGCGTGTACCCCTACACCATCTACAACATGGAAACGACCGGGAACCTGGCAGAGCAGTTCAAGTCGCTCGGCTATTCCACCACGGCCATGCACCCCAACCACGCGACCAACTGGAACCGCGAGAACGTCTACAAGGACTTTGGCTTTGACCAGTTCCTGTCCATCAACGATTTCCAGGGCGCCGACACCCTGCGCGGCATGGTGACCGACCAGGCAACCTACGACAAGATTCTTGAGCTGCTCGACCAGAACGCCGATCCGCAGTTCATCTTCGACGTAACCATGCAGAACCACTCGGGCTACGATACGGGTCTGCTGCCGGTCGACAAGCAGATGCACCTCAACATCGACACGACCGACCTGGACGCCAAGACCGTCGAGGACGGCACGCTCTCCGATGTCGACGAGTACGTCTCGTGCATTGAGCAGTCCGACCAGGCACTGCGCTACTTCCTCAACGCCTTGAGCAAGCTCGACCGCAAGGTGGTCGTGGTGTTCTGGGGCGATCACCAGCCGTTCTTCCCGTCCAAGTTCAACGATAAGTGGTTTACCGGCGAGGACGACGCTACGCATCAAGAGCGCCTGTGGCAGACCGACTACATCATCTGGGCCAACTACGACGTTGCCGGCTGCGACCAGACGAGCGAGGTCGATGACCTGTCCACCAACTATCTGTCCACCCAGCTGATGCAGCTGATCGGCGCACCTCTCTCCGACTACCAGAAAGCGCACATGACGCTGCGCGAGTCGCTGCCCGCCATCAACTCGGTGGGCTACGAGGACGCCAGCCTGCGCTGGGCGCTCTCCTCCAACGTCACCGGTGACGACGACGCCGCCGCGGCTGCCGCCAAGGCACGCGAGGATTACGCCAAGATGCAGTACTACGAGATGTTCCGCGACGGCAAGAACGTCTACACGGAGCACTTCCAGACCGAGGCCAACGAGACCGACCCCAACCTGGCACCGGGTACGACCAAGATCAAGTAGCAGCGCGTCTTAACTGGTTCGTCTGCCCGGCGACGCGGAACGTAAGGTTCCCTGCTCGGACAGTCCTGCGCAAGACGGAGGCCACATTAAGTGGCCTCCTTTGCGTGCGGAACTCGCGATCGATGTTGCCCCATACACCCGCCCAGGTCCTTGGGTAACGTTGCTGGACGAACAT
>URZR01000093.1 GCA_900552425.1 uncultured Collinsella sp.
TGCACGGTTTGGAATTGTTACCTAGAAGTGGAGTTTTTTATCTCTAGAATCGGCCTTGCGGTGCATACCGGCTCTGCAAGGCCGATTGTTTCGATGGACGATGGTTTACAGAAGAGTCTCGAACTTCAGAAGACTCTCGAACTTCTCGCGAACCTGCGGGACGGTAAGGCCGATGATGACCTGGATCGACTGACCTTGGACCACCAAGCCATGCGTACCGATCGCCTTGAAGGAAGCCTCGGGTGCAACGACGCCCTTATCCTTGACGTTAACGCGCAGACGGGTAGCGCAGTTAGTTACATCGATGATGTTATCCGCGCCACCGAGCAGATCGAGGATGTTCTCGGCAAGCACCAAGCGCTCATCATCTTTACTCTGGGCGACCGATTTGTCAGCAGCAGCACCGCCCTGCTTTTGCTTGTAGTCGGCCTTGGACTTGAGCTCGACCTCAACATCGTCATCCTCGCGACCGGGGGTCTTAAAGTCGAACTTGACGATCAGGAAACGGAAGACCACGACCCAAAGGGCGGTAAAGCACAGACCGACAAGGATGGAGATGGCGTACTGCAGACCGTGTGCGGCCCAAAGGGGCAGCCAGTCCCACGAGAGCATCGAGATGATGCCGCCGTCGAAGATGCCCACGACGCCAAGGAGGTTTTGAGCCATGCAGCCAAGCGCTCCGAGCACGCAGTGGACGACGAACAGGCCGGGCGCGACGAACAGGAAGGTGAAGTCAAGCGGCTCGGTGATACCGCAAAGCATAGCGGTAAGGGTGACCGGGATCAGCAGAGCCTTGACGCGCTGCTTGCGCTCGGGTTTGGCGGTCATATAAAACGCAATGGCGACGCCAAGCGAGCCGAAGACCTTAGTCCAACCAGGGCAGGTATAGGCAGCCCAGGGTGCGGCATCCTTAAGAGCAATGCTCGGATCGGCAGCCAGTTGGGGCAGGATGTTGGCCCAAGCAGCAAAGATGCCGCCGTTGACCGCCGCGTTGTCGTAATAGAACGGCGTATAGATAAAGTGGTGCAGGCCTGTAGGGATCAGCACGCGCTCGAAGAAAGCAAAGACACCCACGCCAAACGTACCGGCGGAAAGGATGAATCCCTGGAAGGCGGAGATAGCAGCCTGAACATGCGGCCACACCAGGCAGGCGATAAGAGCGACCGGAACCATAACGAAGAAACCGATCATATAGATGAACACGGAGCCCGAGAACACGCCCAGCCACTCAGGAAGTTCGGTGTCGAAGTACTTGTTGTGAAGCATCGTGGCGATACCTGAAATGATAAGCGCGCCCATGATGCCCATATCAAGCGTTTTGATGCTTGCGATAGTGGCAAGACCAGTACCGCTGCCCGCCTCGACAGAGTAGTCGACCCCAAAGGCAGGGCCCCACTGCCCCAAGATTGTGCTTACAAAGTAGTTGAAGGTAAGGTAGATGGCCAAAGCCTCCATGCAGCAGCGAGCGTTCTGCTTGTTCGCGAGCGAGATTGGCAACGCTACACAAAACAGCAACGGCATCTGGTTAAAGAGCGTCCAACCACCCTGGAGCAGCACATTCCAGCAATCAAACCAAAGATGGCCCGCTGTGGCCATCTCGCCAAAGATCGCCTCGGTGGTAAACAACGTACCCAGGCCGACGACGATTCCGGAAAATGCGAAAAGAATTGCAGGCGTGTACATTGCACCGCCGAAACGTTGTATCTTTTGCATCATGACGGGGAATCCCCCTCTCTTCATTCGGAGCGCTGCGGTTTTGGCTTCACTCGAGACCGCAGACGCGCCGTTTGCGTGTACCTCGTGCAATAGGACGGGTGGGCCCGCTTCCCTGACTTCTTGCACTTACGTTTTATCACATCACTCATCTATACAAGTTAGTATAAATACTACAGTCGGTCAACGGTTGATTATTGGCCGTAAATGGTATATGTCCAGTATTTCCCCTGCTAAATCTGACATAGCTGATGGCTGCAATTTATATTTCTTTTCAACTTGTATAGATGTGCTTGTCTATATCTATAGACATGCCTATACTTCATTACAACATTCACTGCCACGTTAAGGAGTCACCATGAAAAGCGCGGTCTTCTATGGAAAGCACGACCTCAGAGTCGAGGAATCGGCAAAGCCGGCCGTGGGCAAGCGCGACGTTCTGATCAGCGTCAAGGCTTGCGGCGTCTGCGGTACCGACGTTCATATCTATGAAGGCGACAAGGGTGCAGCGGATGTTACCCCGCCCACGATCCTTGGTCATGAGTTTGCGGGCGTTGTCGAGGCCGTGGGCAGCGACGTCGCTGGCTTTAAACCGGGCGATCGCGTGTGCATCGACCCAAACCATCCCTGCGGCTGCTGCGAACCCTGCCGCGACGGAATCAACCACTACTGCGAGCATATGACCGGTTACGGCACCACCGTTAACGGCGGCTTTGCCGAGTACTGCTCCGTCGATATGCAGCAAGTCTACAAGTTGGGCGATCACACCAGCTTTGAGCAGGGTGCTATGACCGAGCCCGTCGCCTGCTGCCTGCACGGCATCGATATGTGCAACATCAAGCCCGGCAGCACAGTTGTCGTTATCGGCGGTGGCATGATCGGTCTGCTCATGATGCAGCTCGCCAAAAACGCCGGCGCCACCAAGGTCGTCTTGCTCGAACCCGTCGAAGGCAAGCGCGAGGTTGCGCTCAAACTCGGCGCCGACCTGGCAATTGATTCCATCCACGAGGACGTCCCGGCCCGCCTGAAGCAGGAGGGCGTCGGCAACGTCGATGTCGTTATCGAGTGTGTTGGCAAGCCCGTCACCATCGAGCAGGCCATCCAGATCGCCGGCCACAAGGCTACGGTCATGATGTTCGGCCTCACCAAGCCCGATGAGACAATCACCGTCAAGCCCTTCGAGGTCTTCCAGAAGGAGCTTGTGCTTACCTCGTCCTACATCAACCCTTATACGCAGCGTCGCGCGCTCGAGCTCATCGACTCTGGCAGGCTCGACGTATCCTCGATGGTCGCCAAGGTGGCTTCCCTCGACGAACTCGGCGCCATCCTGTCAGACCCAGCTCTGCGTGCCATGGGTAAATATATAATCGACCCCAGCAAGTAAATCGATCGACACCTGCGCGAGCGGTCCTCATCCACCGCTCGCGCACTCAGCTCTAGGAGACCGTCATGGCGCGAGCCATCTTCCAAACCATTTATGACACCGTGAAGCAGTCGATTGACGACGGCACATACGCCTATCAGAGTTATCTGCCTTCGGAGACTGAGCTCACGCAGCTGTTTGACTGTTCGCGCATGACGGTCCGTCGCGCCATCTCGATGCTTGCGGCAGATGGTTACGTGCTCCCCCAGCAAGGCAAAGGCATGCGCGTCATTCGCAACATCAGTGACGAGAAGAGTCGTGGTGGCGGCGGACTCGAGACCTTTAAGGAAATCGCGGCCAGCCGAGGCTTTGAGCTCAAGACTGTCACCACCGTCTTTGAGCTCCTCGTCTGTAGCAAGGCACTCTCCAGGATTACCGGGTTTCCCGAAGGTTGCGAGCTCACGCGCGCCAAACGCATCCGTTATGCAGACGGACATGCCGTGTGCTCCGACGACTCCTATTACCTAAGCTCACAGGTACCGGGACTGACACCCGAGATTGTCAACGATTCGATTTATCGTTACCTCGAAGAAGATCTTGGCATTAAGATTGCCACGGGCAAACGCGATGTAACGATTGAACATCCCACGCCCGAGGATGCGCGTGTGCTCGATCTCGACGACTTTAACGCACTTGGCGTTGTACGCGGGCAGACCTACAACGCCGACGGCATCCTTATGGAATACACCGAGACCAAACAGGTCCCCGGGTTCTTTTTGCTCCATGAAACCGTGACGCGCAATGGTACCGGTCGAACCGGTCACCAAAGCAGCATGAACTAACCATCTATTAGTTGCGGTGGGATAGTTCCTAGAATGGCCAGCTTAAGGGCAAAACAGGAACTATTCCACCGCAACTTGTTTTGACCGGCGGGGCAGTCCCTGTCCCACCGGCCATCATTTACCCTCTTTTAGCTAGTCCGCGAGCTTCTCCACCTGATCGAGCATCTTGTCGAGCTTGGCCTTCGCCTCGGCTTTTGCCTTTTGGGCCTCTTCGTGAGCTTTGGCCTTCTGGGCGGCCTTTTCCTCGGCTTCGGGATCGACGACGACCAGATTGGACGCGTCATGCTCGACCAACTTGAGCGCATGCTCGGGACACACCTTGGCACAAGCGCCGCAGCCCAAGCAGTACGTGGACTCAAGCGCAAAGCGGCCGCTTCCCACCAGGTCGCAGGCAGACGTGGGGCACGCGTTAACGCACTCGCCGCACGACGTGCACTTGTCAAAGTCGCACTCCGGTGTCGCCACCTGCATGTTCTGGGCAAGCTCGGGATGGTTCTGCAGTGTCGAGAGCACCAGCTGCCGCCCGTGCGTGAGCGAACGGCGACGCTTGGTCGTCGTGGTGCCGCACATGGTGTTGAGCGTGCGCTCCAGCTGGGTAATCTGATGACGATGGGCTTTGAGCTTCTGCGTCACCGAGGCCAGCGCTGCCGTCGCCGGATTGAGCTTGGTCACCGTCAGGCCCGTGGTTCGAGCGATCTTTTCCATGTACTCCTTGCGCTCGTACTCGCGACGCTTATGGCATTTGAGGCTCTTGGGGTCGACCTCCAGGCCCATGCCCGTGTCGGCCCACTCTTCGGCAGTAGCAATGGCCTCGCCCAGAATATCCTCGCCACCGGTGTTGCGGCATTTATCGCACACGCCCAGCGGCAGGTAGACGCTCACGTTGGGATAGTCGGCCAGCACCGCGAACCAAGTCTCGGCCGTAATGTCGCCTACGCAGGCGACGACGACCTCATTTTCGCGCGGCATGCGCTTAAGGGCGCGCGTGCAGGTGACGTAGGCGGTCTCGTGGCTTGTGGCAGCAGAAACAATCTCGTCATAGAGGTTTTTGGGCGCCAAACGCGGCGAAATAATCGCCTCGGTCGGGCAAGCGGCGGCGCACAGACCGCATTTGCGGCAGGTATCGAGGATCTCAATGGCATCTTCCTCGACCTCGATAGCGTTGACCGGGCACACGTCCATGCACGCGGTGCAGCCGCTCTTTTCGTTTTTGCAGGTCAGGCACGGAATGGTGTTGCCGCGCGGGCGCTCCTTGTAGTCGGCGGGATTCCACTGCGGCGCCGACGGATCGAGTGCATCGGTCACACCACCAAGTGGGTTTTTAAGAAAGTCGAAACCTTTGCTGATCTCGATAATGTCATCAAACAGATCGTGTTCCTGCGCCATGCGCGGCCCCTCCCTGAGCAGTGCAAACAAGCAAGAGATAATGATACGCTATCGGCCCACGCCTCGGGCAAATTACACGCGGCGCATCTTTGCGGCAAATAGCCTATGGTCTATCGCCGCCTCGATCGCACAAGGTCGATCAAGTGCCAAGCTATGCCTCGCACATGAGCTGCACGAGCTTCTGTTTGGTCACCTTGGTCTGCTCGTTGGCCATGTTGCGCTCGTTTCTAAAGACCGCATTTGCAACACCCTGCAGATCGGTATCGGAAATCTCACCAAGGCCCAGCTCCTCGAGCGTGGTCGGCAGACCGACGCGCTGGCAAAACTCGAGCACCTGATCAAGCTCGGGCGCACGCTCCAGGCGCAGCTGCACCACCAGGCCAAATGCCACGGCCTCACCATGCATGGCCTTGCACTCGGGCAGAATCGTCAGACCGTTGGCGATGGCATGCGCCAACGCCAAGCCACCGCTCTCAAAGCCGACGCCCGAGAGCAGAATATTGCACTCGATCAGGCGCTCAACTGCCGGCGATGTACGGCCCTTTTTGAGATCGCGCTTGGCAGCGACGCCGCACTCCATGAGTGTGTCATAGCAGGCACGTGCCGCGACCAGAGCCAAGTGCCCCGGCGCGCCACCGTGCTCGTTGGAGCCATGCGCCGCGGCGCACGAACGCGCCTCGAAATACGTTGCCAGCGCATCGCCCATACCAGCGACCGTCATACGCAGTGGGGCCGCCGCGACCACGTTGGTATCGACCACGACCAGGTCTGGATTCTTCTCGAGCATCAGGTAGCGGTCGAACGACCCATCCTCGTGATACAGCACCGAAATCGCGCTGCACGGACCGTCCATCGAAGCCGCCGTGGGGCATACGCACAACGGCAACTCGGCATAAAACGCAACGGCCTTGGCGATATCGAGCATCTTGCCACTGCCAATACCCACCACCATGTCGCAATACTCGGCCCGGGCTTCCTTGGCCATTTCGACAACGGCATCTTCCGTACACGGACCGTTGTAAATCTTAAAGAACGGCTCGCTTAGATCTTCGTCCAGAAATCCATCGACGATCTGCTTGCACAGCCGATCCTCGGTGCCCTGGTCAAACAGAACATAGGCAGCGCAGCCCAACCATGACAAATACCTGCCCTGACGCGAGAGCTCACCCGGCCCCTGAACATATCGTCCGGGACCGCCATAAACCATGGGAAGCGCCATACGAGAATCCGCCCTTTCATCAACAACAATTGGTGCAAAGTAACTTGACCCCCCTGCACCAACTTGTGCATTGGGGACAGGTTACTTTGCACCATAGCAAAAAAGG
>URZR01000094.1 GCA_900552425.1 uncultured Collinsella sp.
GCCCCTCATCGGGCCTCGGGCGAGGCCTCGGCCACCTTCAGTCTCCGCGCTAAGGGCCGCCTACGGCGATTGCGCTCCGACACGCGCCTGCGGGCGCAGCCCCAAGGGGGAAGGCTTTTTATTTTATAAGCTCTTTATATATTTCACCCTTACTAAACGGCGTCCCGGCGGCGGCCTGTTTGGCGGCGGCGGCGGGGGGCAGACCGCCCGCTTGCAGGGCGCGGGCGGCGGCGACGGCTTCTTCCAGGGTCGGCGCGGCGGCCTGCTCGACGGCGGCAGGGTCGGTACCGGCCAGAACCAGCACATACTCGCCGCGGGGGTCGTTGTCCTTATAAAAGGCCACAGCCTCGCCGAGGGTCGTCTTTTTGATCTCCTCGTGCAGTTTGGTCAGCTCACGGCAGAGCGAGACCGAGCGGTCCGCACCGAAGGCAGCGGCCAGGTCGTCCAGCGTGCCGCGCAGCTTGTGCGGGGCCTCGTAGAAGATCATCGTGCGGGTCTCGTTCTGCAAAAATGCCAGCCGTTCACGGCGGTCCCGCTTGGGGACGGGCAGAAAGCCCTCGAACACAAAGCGGGCCGTGGGCTGGCCGCTGGCCGCCAGCGCTGTGACGCAGGCCGATGCCGCCGGGATGGGCACGACCCTGATGCCGCGCTCGTGGGCCTCGCGGACGATCTGCTCGCCGGGGTCGCTGATGCAGGGCATACCGGCATCGCTGCACAGGGCGCAATTCTCCCCGGCCTCGATGCGGTTCAGGATGGCCTCGCCGTGGTGGAGCGCGTGCTCATAGTAGCTGACCATCGGCTTTTTGAGACCCAGATGGTTGAGCAGCCGCAGCGTGACGCGGGTGTCCTCAGCCGCGACGAAGTCCGCCAGGCCGAAGGTAGCCGCCACACGCGGCGGCATGTCATCCAGATTGCCGATAGGCGTGGCGACAAGATATAAAGTACCGGGCAATGTGAAAACCCCTTTTGATGTTGATATAATAGTATTATACCTGCAATAACAGACAAGTGCAAGCCAAAAAGAGAGGAGATAGGAGTGAGAAGATAGGAGATTTTCCCACAGCAGGGTTCTCTCCTCTCTCCTAACACCTATCTCCTCTCTGAAAATTACTCTCCGCTCCGCTCCCCAAACCCGTATTCGTGCTCCTTTACGGGCAGGGTGGTGACTTCAACGTTCTCGATGCGGGCCCAGCGGTTGCTGCGCTCGATGAGAGGGACAAGGGCGTCGAGGGCGGCACGCTCGCCCTGGGCCTCCAGCGTGACGCTGCCGTCCCAGTTGTTGGCGACCCAGCCGGTCAGGCCCAGATGCAGGGCCGCGGCGCGGGCATAATAGCGGAAGCCTACGCCCTGCACTGTGCCGGTGAAGCGCCAGCGGCGGCGGATGGCGCTCATGCGTCGATGCCAGTGACGGTATAATCCCTGGCCTCGACAGCGGTCTTGAGGTCGGCGTCGGCCACATCGTGGGTCAGGGACACAACGGCAGTGCCCTTCTCGTGGCTGACCTCGGCGCTCTGCACGCCGTCCAGGGCCTCCAATGCCTTCTTCACGGTGGCCTCGCAGTGGCCGCACATCATGCCTTCAATGTGAATCGTCTTTTTCATGGCAGTTCCCTCCGTTTGGGTGGTTTTATTTTCCGGGGCAGGCTGCACGGGGCAGCTGCCGGTGGGGCAGGAGATCTCGGGCGCAGACGCGCGGACCGGGGCTTTGCGCTTCGGCGGGGCATCGTGGGCGGCGCTGCGCGGGTCAAAGGTGTTCAGCCGCAGGGCGTTCGTGACGACGCAGACGCTGGACAGGCTCATGGCCGCGGAGGCGATCATCGGGTTCAGCGTGATGCCGAAGCCCGTGAACACGCCCGCCGCCAGCGGAATGCCGATGCCGTTGTAGAACAGCGCCCAGAACAGGTCCTGCTTGATGTTGCGGATTGTGGCACGTGACAGCTCGATGGCACGGGCGACGTCCATGAGATCGCTGCGCATGAGCACCACGTCGGCGCCCTCCTTGGCGATGTCGGCGCCGGTGCCGATAGCGAGGCCAACGTCGGCGCGCGCCAGGGCGGGGGAGTCGTTGATGCCGTCGCCCACCATGGCGACCTTGCTGCCCGCATCCTGCAGCCCGCGCACGTGGCGCTCCTTGTCGGCGGGGAGGACGTCGGCGATGACCTGCTCGCTGCTCAGCCCCACGCGGCGGGCGATGGCCTCGGCCGTCACGCGGTTGTCGCCGGTGAGCATGCGCACGTCGACGCCGAGCTTGCGGAGCGCAGCGATGGCCTCGGCGCTCGTCTCTTTGACCTCGTCAGCCACGGCGATGGTGCCGACAAGCTCGCCGTTCTTGGCAAAGAACAGCGGCGTCTTGCCTTCGGCGGCAAATTGCTCGGCAAGACCCGCGGGCACGGTAACGCCCAACTCGTCCATCAGGCGCACGTTGCCGGCTGCGATGACATTCTGCCCCTCGCGTGCCGTAACGCCTCGCCCGGGCACGGCGGCAAAGTCCTCGACCATGCGCGCGACAATTCCGCGTGCCTCGCACTCGGCCATGATCGCCTCGGCCAGCGGGTGCTCGCTCGAGCGCTCCAGCGCGGCAGCGAGCTTCAGTAACGCCTTTTCACTCATAGCGGGCGAGCCGTCGGCGCGCGCGACAACCACAATGTCGGTCACGGCCGGCTTGCCGCGGGTGACCGTGCCCGTCTTATCGAGCACCACGGTGCCCACGCTGCGCAGGTTCTCCAGCGCCTCAGCGCTCTTAAACAGAATGCCCATCTCGGCGCCCTTGCCGGTGCCCACCATAATAGCGACGGGCGTGGCCAGGCCGAGCGCGCACGGACAACTGATCACCAGCACGGCGACGGTGGAGGTAAGCGCTTCGTTGACGCTTCCGGTCAGCACCATCCACGCCACAAAAGCTACGGCAGAGATTACAAACACCACGGGCACGAACACGCCGGCGACCTTGTCGGCCATGCGGGCGATGGGCGCCTTGGTGGCGTTGGCGTCCTCGACGAGCTGGATAATCTTGGCGAGCGATGTCTCGGCACCCACACGCGTGGCGCGGAAGGTAAACGAGCCGGTGCGGTTGACCGTGGCCGCATTGACAGTGTCGCCGGCGGTCTTCTCCACGGGAATGGATTCGCCGGTGAGCGCGCTTTCGTCCACGGCCGAGCTGCCATCGAGCACCACGCCGTCAACGGGGATGGACTCGCCGGGGCGCACACGCAGCACCTGGCCGGGCAGAATGGCATCGACGTCGACGGTGGCCTCGATACCGTCCTCGGCCACGACGGTCGCGGTCTTGGGCGCCAGGTCGATGAGCGCTTCGATGGCGCCGCCGGTCTTGGATTTGCTGCGCGTCTCGAGGTATTTGCCCACGGTGACGAGCGACAGGATCGTGCCCGCACTCTCAAAATACAGGTTGTCCATGCCCGTCATCATGGCCTCGTGGACCTGACCCGCGGCCAGCTGGTCGGCCATGATGAACATGGCGTAGAGCGACCAGGCAATGGAAGCGGTGGCGCCCACGGCGATGAGCGCGTCCATGGTGGGTGCGCCGTGTACGAGCGACTTGAAGCCGTTGATAAAGTACGCGTCGTTGACATAGACGATGGGGATGAGCAGGACGAGCTCGGTGAGGGCGAGCGTCATGCTGTGGGCATGGTCGGTGAAGACGCCGGGCAGTGGCCAACCGAGCATGTGCCCCATGCCTATGTAGAACAGCGGGATGAGGAAGATGATCGAGACGATGAGGCGGGTGCGCATGGCAGAGGCGGCGGCCTCCAACTTTTTGGTCGGCGACTCCATATGCGCGGCGCCGGACCTGGCTTGCGCACTTCCGCTTTGGACAGCGTCGGTGCCCGTGCTGATGGGCGAGGCCGAGTAGCCCGCGCGGTCGACAGCGGTGCAGATGTCGTCGGAGGTGACCTGCGCGGGGTCGTAGTCGACCATCATGGAACCGGCGAGCAGGTTGACCGCGACGCTTTGGACGCCGTCGAGTTTGCTCACGGCGCGATCCACATGCGCCTGACAGGCGGCGCATGTCATGCCGCCCACGTCGAACTTATCTTGAGCCATGGTTTCTCCTTTCTGCAGTTCGGTGTTGGAATTGTTAACCTGCCGATACTATATACCCATACCCCCTGGGGGTGTCCAGTGGGGATGAAAATGTATGACATTTCGCTACAGATGCGGGTGGCTGCTCAATCGTTGGCAGCTCATGTCAAACATCTCGATCTGTAACATCTAGCGGGGAAAATGACCTCTAACTGTTACAGATCGAGATTATGTTTTGCGATGTTTGAGTTCGTCTCAATCTGTAACGTGTAGACCCGGTTTTGTCTCGTAACTGTTACAGATTGAGACAATCGGCCCAGGCCCGCCTCGTCCGCTCCGTCATCTGTGGTTTACGTGGGGGCATGCGAAGCACGGGTATACTAACCGGCGGCGAATCTGCTCCATCGCTTAGAGCTGCTGCGTCTGGACGGCGCGTGATAGGGCTGCCAAAGCGATCGCCAGCGTGCTGAGCAACGTCCTCTCTGTGCGCACCCGTTTTTGTATGTATTAGCGCACTACCAAGCACGCCCGCGCGGCCGCATGCCGTGCCCATTGCGCGTGCAGATAAGGAACAACAACATATGCGTAATTCTGTATCCGACGTCACCGACGCCGAGATTCTGGACGAGACCCGCGAGGCCATGACCCAGGCTGCCTTCGATGCGGCTGACGAGGCCAGCGCCGCCGAGACCGTCGAGTCCGCTACCGAGAGCCTGCCCGCCTTTGACGAGCTGGGGCTTTCGGACGAGATGCTTCGTGCTATCGAGAACCTGGGCTACACGGCGCCCACGCCCGTTCAGGCCGGCTCCATCCCCGTGGTGCTCGAGGGCCGCGACTTGCTTGCCGCCGCTCAGACCGGCACCGGCAAGACGGCCGCCTTCTTGCTGCCGACCATGAACAACCTGGAGCACATCGCTCCGCCCAAGCCTGTGCGCGAGCGCGGCGGCCGCAACCGCCGTCGCGGTGCTAAAAAGCCTGAGGGTAACGGCCGTGGCCCTGTGATGCTCGTCATCACCCCCACGCGCGAGCTTGCCCAGCAGATCGACGAGGTCGCCGGCAAGATTGCCGACGTCACGGGCCATGTCGCCGTGACCGTCGTGGGCGGCGTGAGCTACAAGCCACAGACCGCTGCCCTCAAGTACGGCTGCGACATCCTGGTCGCAACGCCGGGCCGTCTGGTCGACCTGATCGAGCAGGGAGCCTGCCACCTGAACGAGGTCAAGGTGCTGGTGCTCGACGAGGCCGACCGCATGCTCGACATGGGCTTTTTGCCCGCCGTCCGCCGCATTGTGCGCGAGACGCCGGCCGAGCGCCAGACGCTGCTGTTCTCGGCGACGCTCGACGAGGAGGCCGTGGGCGAGATCACCGACCTGGTGAGCGACCCGGCGCGCGTGGAGATTGCGCCTGCCACGTCGACCGCCGACACCGTCGACCAGTTTGTGTTCCCGGTGTCCATCGAGGCCAAGAACAACCTGCTGCCCGAGTTCCTCAAGAAGGAGGGCCCGGAGCGCACCATCGTCTTTATGCGCACCAAGCACCGCGCCGACAGCTGCTGCCGTCGTCTGGAGCGTAAAGGCATCAAGGCTGCCGCGATTCACGGCAACCGTAGCCAGGCCCAGCGCGAGCGCGCGCTTTCGGCTTTCCGCGACGGCACCGTCGACGTGCTGGTGGCAACCGATGTTCTCGCCCGCGGCATCGACATTAGCGACGTGCGCTACGTCGTGAACTTTGACGTGCCGGCCGAGCCGACCGACTACATCCACCGTATTGGCCGTACGGGCCGCGCCGGCGAGCTGGGCTGGGCCATCACGTTTGTGACCGAGCAGGACGTGGACGAGTTCTACGAGATCGAGAAGCTCATGGACAAGACCGCCGACATCTACGAAGCCGGCGAACTGCATGTGGGTCCCAACCCGCCCGCCGTCGATCCCGAGCGCGATCCTGCCGCCTTTAAGGTGAAGAAGAAGACCAAGCGCGGCAAGTCCAAGAGCAAGAAGAAGCTTGAGCAGGCGCGTCGCGACGGCAAGCGCAACGGCGACGATTACGGCGATGTGGCCGGTCGTTCCAACCGCGGCCGTGACGAGCGTCGTGGCGACGGCGAGCGCCCGAGCCGTCCCAAGCGCGGCGGCAAGACCCGCGTGCGCGAGGGCGTTCAGGCTCGCGTGGACGAGGCTGTTGAGAGCGTGGCTCGCGAGGTGGCTGCCGAGGAGCGCGCTGGTGCTGTTGAGCAGGGCCCGCGCGGCAACCGTGCCGAGCGTCGTGCCAAGCAGTTCCAGGGCGAGGCACATCGTCGTCGCCGCGAGGACGAGGACCGCGGCGGTCGTCGCCGTGTTGAGCGCGAGGACGAGGGCCGTGGTTCGCGCGGAGGCAAGCGCGGTGCGGGCGACCGCCGTCGTTCCGGTCGTGATGATGAGCGCAGTGGCCGTGATGAGCGTCGCGGCGGCGAGGGTCGCGGTGAGCGAGGTGCCCGTGGCGGTGAGTCCCGCGGCGGCAAGCGCTTTGAAGAGCGCGGTAGCTGCGGCGGCGAGCGTCGCGAGGGCGCTCGCAGCAATGGCG
>URZR01000095.1 GCA_900552425.1 uncultured Collinsella sp.
AAAGTAACAACTCGTGCCCGTACGGGGCGGAAATGAAAGGTTCAGGATACATGCGTACTCTAGTTACTCTTGCGTGCACTGAGTGCAAGCGCCGCAACTATACGACCACCAAGAACAAGTCGACCATGCCTGATCGTATGGAGATCAAGAAGTATTGCCCCTGGTGCCGTCACCACACGCTGCACAAAGAGACTCGCTAGTCTCTAGTCATATACGCCAGTAGTTCAATTGGTAGAGCATCGGTCTCCAAAACCGAGTGTTGAGGGTTCGAGTCCTTCCTGGCGTGCCAGTCATTATTCCGTAAGCTCCCACTTGGGGGCTTACGGTTTACTCATGTATAAGCGCATTGCGCGGAGGTAACCCAAATGGCCAACAAGAAGAACAAGAAGAAGGCACAGCAGCCGGCACCTGCCAACAACGCTGCCGCCAACTCCAAGGTTGAGGCCAAGAAGGCCGTTGCCAAGAAGAGCGAGAAGGCTGCGAAGTCTAAGAAGAACGAGAAGCCTGGTTTCTTCGCCCGCACCAAGAAGTATTTCGCTTCGGTGAAGTCCGAGATGAAGCGTGTCACGTGGCCCGATAAGAAGGAGCTCGTGAACTACTCGGTCGTCGTTTGCGCTTCTCTGATCGTCGTCGGCGTCGTCATCGCTCTGCTCGATGCTGGCTTTGGCGAGGCTCTTGCTCTGTTCTCTGGATTGAGGGGCTAAACCATGTCTAAGCGTTGGTACGTCGTTCACACTTACTCTGGATACGAGAACCGCGTTAAGTCCGATCTCGAGCATCGCATCGAGACTATGGGCATGCAGGACCGTATCTTTGATATCGAGATTCCTATGGAGCGCGTCACCGAGATTAAAGAGGGTGGCAAGCGTGAGACCAAGGATTCTAAGATCTTCCCGGGTTATGTCCTGGTTCGCATGGAAATGGATGACGACGCTTGGACGTGCGTTCGTAACACGCCTGGCGTCACCGGTTTCCTGGGCGGCAACGGCAAGCCCGCTCCGCTTTCCCGTGACGAGTACAATAAGATGACTCGTCGTCCCGGTAAGGGCGATTCGCCCAAGCGCACCTCGGTTGATATTCAGGTCGGCACGTCCGTCCGCGTCACCGATGGCCCGCTTACCGACTTTGATGGCAAGGTCTCCGAGGTTAACACCGAGGCTGGCAAGCTCAAGGTCACGCTGATGATCTTTGGCCGCGAGACGCCGGTCGAGCTCGACTTTAACCAGGTCGCTGTCATCGCTTAAGTTTTTGTCCGTTCGCGCGAGCGTGCTTCTTCTGTGACTGCTCATCTCAGGAGTGCTTCTAACACGTGCGTGCTTACGATATAGCAAGTACTTCACACTCGTGATTCGAAAGGAATGACCATGGCTGAGAAGAAGGTTGCCAACGTCATTAAGCTCCAGATTCCTGCTGGTGCAGCTAACCCCGCTCCTCCCGTCGGCCCCGCCCTGGGCGCCGCTGGCGTGAACATCATGCAGTTCTGCCAGGCCTTTAACGCCGAGACGCAGGACAAGAAGGGTGACATCATCCCCGTTGAGATCTCTGTCTACGAGGACAAGTCCTTCTCCTTCATCACCAAGACCCCGCCGGCGGCTCACCTCATCAAGAAGGAGCTGAACCTCAAGTCTGGTTCCGCTAAGCCCCAGGCCGACAAGGTTGGTCAGCTCTCCCAGGAGCAGCTCACCAAGATCGCCGAGATCAAGATGCCGGACCTCAATGCCAACGACATTGACGCCGCCAAGAAGATCATCGCCGGTACCGCCCGCTCCATGGGCGTCACCATCGCTGAGTAGCGATTTCTTTAGGTAATGACGGGTGCTCCGACCGGGGCGCCCGTTATATGTGTGCAATAGGGCACACGATACGATGTGGGAGGGCTCACGCCCGTTTAACCACAGGAGGTAATGCACATGGCTAAGCATGGTAAGAGCTATAACGCCGCTGCCGAGAAGATCGATCGCGCCACGCTCTACACCCCCCTTCAGGCTGCCAAGCTCATCAAGGAGCTCGACACCGCCAAGTTCGACGAGACCGTCGAGGCCCACTTCCGTCTGGGCATCGATACTCGTAAGGCTGACCAGAACATCCGTGGTTCCATCTCCCTGCCCCACGGCACCGGCAAGACCGTTCGTGTTGCCGTCTTCGCCGAGGGCGAGAAGGCCCGCGAGGCTGAGGCTGCCGGCGCCGACATCATCGGTTCCGACGAGCTTGTCGCCCAGATTCAGAAGGGCGAGATCAACTTCGACGCCGCTATCGCTACGCCGAACATGATGGCCAAGGTTGGCCGCATCGGTAAGATCCTTGGTCCCCGTGGCCTCATGCCGAACCCCAAGCTCGGCACCGTGACCATGGACGTCGCCAAGATGGTCTCCGAGCTCAAGGCTGGCCGCGTTGAGTACCGCGCCGACCGCTACGGCATCTGCCACGTGCCCCTGGGCAAGAAGTCCTTCTCTGAGCAGCAGCTCGTCGAGAACTACGCTGCCCTGTACACCGAGATCCTGCGCGTCAAGCCCTCTTCTGCTAAGGGCAAGTACGTCAAGTCCATCTCCGTGTCTTCCACCATGGGCCCTGGCGTCAAGGTCGATCCCGCTATTCAGCGCGACTTCCTGGCTGAGTAACTAACAGTTACTGCCTGAGCAAAGCAAGCATTGCTAAAGAGACCCGGTTCTGCCTCGTGCAGGACCGGGTTTCTTGCTTTTGAGTCAACGAAACCACCACGAAGGGGACAGGCACCCTTGTGGTGGTTTTACTTGTGTTGTACTTTAGCGCGATGTAGTACTACCCGAGGCCGAAGGGAGCCCAACATGTTTAAGAACACGCAACAGCTCCTAGGCCTAGCGCTACTAGATTGGATAGCGCGCTAGGGTTGTAATCTCGCTATAACGATTTGTTGTACCCGGGTGCGCTATCGTCTGCCGCTTTCAGGCGTGATGAGCGACACGGGTATTTTTCTATCTCTAGGCCTTCTCTCTCTCCTGAAAGCCATCTGTCATAAAACGGTCAATCAGGAGGAACATATAAGCCGCAAAATCACAATCTTTGACGCCATCCTGTGCGACGGTGAGCAGTCGCCGGGCGCCAGCATGAATACCGAGGAAAAGCTCTTCATCGCCCGCCAGCTGGTGCGCATGAACGTGGACGTTATCGAGGCGGGCTTTCCCATCTCGAGTCCTGGTGACTTTCGCTCCGTACAGGAGATTGGCAAGATTGCGGGCGACCGATGCACGGTATGCGGCCTGACGCGCGCTGTCGACAGGGATATCGAAGTGGCTGCAGAGGCGCTCAAAACGGCCCAGAGGCCCCGTATCCATACAGGGCTGGGTGTGAGCACCAGTCACCTGCGCGACAAGCTCCATATGACTGAGGAAAGGGCAATTGAGTGAGCGATCCATGCCGTCAAACATGCTCGCAAGTTCGTTGACGATGTTGAGTTTTATGCCGAGGATGCCGGCCGCTCCGATCAGGAGTTTCTGGTGCGCATTATCGAGGCGGCCGTAAAGGCCGGTGCCACGGTCGTGAACATCCCCGATACGATGGGCTACAACATGCCGTGGGACTTTGGCGCCCGCATCCGTGACCTGCGCGGGCGCTGCGGGTGCGGCCGGTCAGCGTGCGGTCGACGTGATGGAGTATCGCGAGTACGAGATTGAGCGCATTGCGCGCCAGGCATTTGAGGCGGCGCGCAAACGTCGCGGCAAGGTGACGAGCGTTGATAAGCGCAACGTGCTGGAGACGAGCCGCATGTGGCGCGAGATCGTGCATCGCGTGCAAGACGAGGAGTACTCCGACGTGGAGCTTGAGGACCTGCTCGTCGACAACGCCGCCATGCAGCTCATCAGTCGACCGGCAGACTTTGACGTCGTGGTGACGGAGAACATGTTCGGCGACATCCTGTCCGATGAGGCGGCTCAGATTACCGGATCGCTCGGTATGCTTGCCTCTGCCTCGCTGGATGATGGCGTATCGCTGTTTGGGCCGAGCGCTGGCAGCGCTCCTGACATCGCGGGGCTCGGCGTGGCCAATCCGCTGGCTCAAATCTTGTCGGTGGCGATGCTGCTGACCTACGCGCTCGACATGGGCGAGCAAGCCGCGTGGATCGAGAGCGCCGTGGCGCGCGTGCTCGACGAGGGCTGGCGCACCCGTGACATCGCCGATGTCAACACCCCGGCAGATAAGATCCTCGGCACCACGACGATGGGCGACAAGGTCGTCGCCGCGCTGTAGGCGATGCCGATTCAAGCTGTCAAATATCTCAATCTGTAACATCTAAGGGGCAAAATCGTTCCTGCCTGTTACAGATTGAGATTTTCGGCCGAGCATCCGTGGTCTGTCTCGATCTGTAACAGCTAACCGATTATTTGGGCCCTACCTGTTACAGATTGAGACAAACCGTTGGGACAGGTCGGACGAGTCAGCAAAACCACCACAAAGGTGCCGGTCCCCTTCGTGGTGGTTTTTAGCGCAACGAGGTGTTCCCGGCCGACCATACGGGCGGCCTTGCGCTCACGCTGCTCGATGACAGCGCATCTTTAGACGCGAAGTGCGGAACCGGGTGCATATACGAGCCGCGTAGCGTTACGAATTCATGGGAATGACCGTATCGCCAATTTGTACGCTTGCAATCTTGTCTGTGTCACAAACTTGCGAGAACGGCCAGGTCTTGTGGACATCAGTGGTGCCGTTATCCAGTTTATTTGCGAAATAGCCGCTGTGGCTGGTTGCGTCCTCAACATGACCGTCTTTGAACGTCACGATGAGGGGTATGTTGCCAACGGCATCCATAGACTCCTCCATGTTTTGAGACATCTTGCCGCTGTTGTTGTCGTGTTCGATGGAACGATCTATGTTGTAGCGGACTGAAACGCCAACGCAGGATACGGTGGCCTCTTGAATCGTCGCCTTGGTGCCGTTAAAGTTGACCGATTTGGGCGCGGGAATCGTAACGGATGTATCTTCGTAATTCAGCTGGAACTTAAGATCCCATGGGCCCGTAAGTATTTTCTTATACTCGGGAAGCTCTTTGCCAGCACGTGGCACAACGAGAGAGTTGATATGCGTGCGGACGGTCCTGCCCATAAGGCCGGGTGATTCAACGCTGAACTGTGCAAAGTATTGAATGCTGGAGTCATTGGGGTTCTTGTCAATGAGCCATGATTGGCCTTGGCCGCCATGCTCGCCATCAACGTATACGTTTCCATCGACACTTCCGGCGATAGTTCCGTTCTCGCCCGGCTCGGAAAGCTTTTTCAGGGCAGCGGGATCGTCGAACGTAAGCGTATAGGCGATGGTAACCATATCCTTGTCGCCCATGATGGCGTCGGCGGTCACGGTGACTCCGTTGTTGGAGCAGCTAGCACCGACGGGCCGGCCAATACGGTCGATGATCTCGGTTTGAGAAGCAGGTCCGTCAAAGATGTCGGAAAGCATGTCAGAAGGAAGCGGCAGGACGCCTGTTGCCATAGCCGTGCCAGCGCCTCCAATGACGATAGCGAGGACTGCCGTTACAGCGGCAATGCGAGCGACTGTTCTTACGGGATGGCGGGCGATGCGCGGCTTGCGTCGCGTGCCATTAAAGTTGCTTTGAGCGGTCGCCGCATCGCTTGAGGCGACGGACTGAGCAATCGAGTTTGCCATGTGCTGCTTCGCATTATCGGTAAACGAAATGTGCTCCAGGGCGTGGCGATAGTCATTCGAATTCGTAGTCATTGTGGTCTCCTTTCAAGGAAAGCCGAAGTGACGCACGTCCGCGGCTAAGGTGCTGGGCGGTTGCAGCTGGCGTCGCGTGAACGGCGTCTGCGATTTCCCTGATGCTCATGCCTGCGTAGTAGTGCAAAAAGATGGCGATGCGCTGTGCTTGAGGCAGGGCCGTGACAGCGGAAAGAATGGCGCAGTCGCGTTGCGCGAATTCTTGCTCGGTATGTGTTACGGGTGCGCAGAAATCGGGGAGCGAATCGAGGTCGACAACCGGGTGATTCGCGTGCGTACGGCCGATATCGCGACATGCGTTCAGTGCGACTCGGATCACCCAAGCACGTTCGTGTTCGAGCGAGTCGAACGGTTGAGTGCGTTGGAGAATCTTGATCAGCGTGTCCTGGCAGATGTCTTGAGCGTCGTCAGCGGATCCAAGGGCCGAATAGCACAATCGAAGGATGAGGTCGGAATACGTGTCGACCAAGCGCTTTGCTTCCCGCTCGATCTGATCGGCATCGCATCGGAGCGTGCTATTGCGGTTACGGCGTGCAGGCATAGTGTCACCTCCAATTGGTCGTGGTGGATATAGGGAAGGCGTCTCGCGAGGTCCCTCTACATACAACACGGTCGAGACTGCATAAGTTGACAAAAAAAGACGGCACGTGAGCGCCGTCCTTACAAAACAATGAGTGTTCTCGTTAATTACACAAGCACCGTGATGGACAGGTCGGACGAGTCAGCAAAACCACCATAAAGGTGCCTATCCCCTTCGTGGTGGTTGTTGGCAGTTACCAGGGGGTTCTGGCGGTTGAAGACTCGATTGCTTCGTGGCGTTTGAGCTCGCGGCGCATGGTTTGCGAGTTGAGCCAAGCGGCCTTCCAACCGCGCGTGGGGTAGC
>URZR01000096.1 GCA_900552425.1 uncultured Collinsella sp.
AGATCGATGCCTCCGGCGGGGCGGTGTTCTTTGCCTCCGGGGTGTTCTATTACTTTCTGACCCAGCAGGTCCGGGAACTGGTGCGGGGGATGGCGGACGCTTTCCCCGGCAGTGTGCTGGTCTTTGATGCTGCCAATCGGACGGCGGTAAAGATGATCGCAAAAACATGGCTTAAGACTGCAAAAATCAAGGATGTGGGGGCATATTTTGCGGTTTCGGATGCCGCCAAGGAAATCGGCACGTGGGACAGCCGTCTGCAGGTCACAAGTCGCGGCTATATGCTGGGCTACAACGATTTGAGAGACTCTTCTGTCAGCTGCTTTTTCCGGTTTCTCGCAAGGGTCGGTGACAACGGGATGAAAATGCAAATCGTGAAAATAAGTTTTTGAGAGGCGAAAACGAAGCGCATTCACTTTGACGTCGAAGAAGACGGCTTTTACGGCGCATATTGGGCGTGCAAGGACACGCATACAGCAGCGGGCACGGATTCAATTGAAACCGTGCCCGCTATCTGATACTATATTATTTTATCGAACGTATGTTCTATTCCCACTCAATCGTCGCGGGCGGCTTGGACGTGATGTCGTAGCACACGCGGTTGGCGCCGGGGACCTCGGCAACGATGCGGCCAGAGATGCGGGCCAGCACGTCGTAGGGCAGCTTGGCCCAGTCGGCGGTCATGGCATCGCTGGACTCGACGGCGCGCAGGATGATCGGGCGCTGGTAGGTGCGCTCGTCACCCATAACGCCGACGGACTTGATGTCGGGCAGGACCGCAAAGTACTGCCAGCAGCTGTGCTCGGAGTTGCGCTCGCCGGTCTGCTCAAACAGACGCTGGTTGTAGGCGTCGAGCTCCTCGCGCACGATAGCGTCGGCGTTCTTGAGGATCTCGAGCTTCTCCTTGTCGACCGCACCGATGATGCGGATGGCAAGACCCGGACCCGGGAAAGGCTGACGGAACACGATGTGGCCCGGCAGGCCCAGCGCCAGACCAAGCGCGCGGACCTCGTCCTTAAAGAAGTGATCGAGCGGCTCGATGAGGTCGAAGTGCACGCCCTCGGGGAACGGGATCAGGTTGTGGTGGCTCTTGATGGTGGCCGTCTTGCCGCCCGTCTTGCGAGCGCCGGACTCGATGATGTCGGGGTAGATGGTGCCCTGAGCCAGATACTTGACCGGCTTGCCATCGGTCTCGAGCTGCTGCGCCACGGCGAAGAACTCTTTCCAGAACTGCGTACCGATGATGCGGCGCTTCTCCTCGGGCTCGGTCACGCCGGCCAAAAGCTCGGCATAACGGTCCTCGGCGTGGACGTGGATAAAGTCGACGTCAAACTGCTTGGTAAAGACCTCCTCCACCTGCTCGGGCTCGCCCTTGCGCAGCAGACCGTGGTTGATGAACACGCAGGTCATCTGCTTGCCCACGGCACGGGCGCCCAGGGCGGCCACGACGGAGGAGTCGACGCCACCGGACAGGGCCAGAATCACGCGGTCGTCGCCGACCTTCTCGCGGAACTCGGCCGTCATGGTCTCGACCAGGTTGTCCATGCTCCAGTTGGGCTCCAAGCCGCAGATCTCAAACAGGAAGTTGCTCAGCAGCTGCTGACCGTACTCGGAGTGCTTGACCTCGGGGTGGAACTGCGTGGTGAAGATCTTGCGCTCGACGCACTCCATGGCGGCAACCGGGCACACGTCGGTGCTGGCGGTAACGGTAAAGCCCTCGGGCACCTCGGAAACGGCGTCGCGATGGCTCATCCACACGGTCTGCTCCATGGGCGTAGAGTTAAAAAGCTTGGCGCCGGCCGTGCGCGTGATGGTGGCGCGGCCGTACTCGCCCACCTCGGAGTGGCCGACCTTGCCGCCGAGCGTCACGGCCGTGATCTGATGGCCGTAGCAGAAGCCCAGGACGGGAAGGCCCAGGTCAAAGATGGCAGGATCGATGGACGGAGCGTCCTCGGCGTACACGGAAGCCGGACCGCCGGAAAGGATGAGCGCAGAGGCGTTCATCTCGCGAATCTCGTCGGCCGAGATGTCGCAGGGGACAATCTCGGAATACACGTTGAGGTCGCGGACGCGACGGGCAATGAGCTGACCGTACTGCGCACCAAAGTCGAGTACGAGGACCTTTGCGGAAGCCTTTTGATCCATGGTTCCCCCTCTTGTTGGCGGGGAGCCGGTGCCCACCCGCGTGAATGAACGAAAATAACCTCCATAGTGTACACGTTATATGGGGTTTCTCGTCCCTCGCAGCCATCAGCGCACGGCAAACGCACGACCAGGGCCCCTATTTGACGGCAATTGAAGTGTTACCAAACGTTACAGATGATGTAATACGTTTGAACATTGGACGCCCTGTGCCACAATACTGCCGAACGACTCCGCCTCTGCGGCGGCAAATACGATAGGAATACCAGCATGAAGCGCATCCTTCTCATCGCCACGGGCGGCACCATCGCATCGACCGAGGACGGCAACGGCCTCTCCCCCGCCCTGACCGGTGAGGAGCTCGCCCAGAGCGTCCCCGAGATCTCGGGCCTCTGCGAGCTCGACGTCGTGCAGCCCATGAACATCGACAGCACCAATATGCGCCCCAGTGACTGGATGCGTATCCGCGACGTCATCGTCGAGGGCTATGCCGACCACGACGGCTTCGTGATTCTGCACGGCACCGACACCATGAGCTACACCGCGGCAGCGCTTTCCTACCTGATTCAGGACAGCCCCAAGCCTATCGTGCTCACCGGCTCGCAAAAGCCCATGGGCAATCCCTTTACCGACGCCAAGCTCAACCTGTACCAGAGCCTGCTCTATGCGCTCGACGAACACTCGCACGACGTCTCGATCGTGTTTGGCGGCGTAGCCATTGCCGGCACGCGCGCCCGCAAACAGCGCACCATGAGCTTTAACGCGTTCATTAGCGTCAACTATCCGCCCATCGCCTA
The DNA here is from genome assembly GCA_900552425.1 of uncultured Collinsella sp. GTDB lineage: Bacteria > Actinomycetota > Coriobacteriia > Coriobacteriales > Coriobacteriaceae > Collinsella. The sequence goes on from URZR01000096.1 coordinate 2,937, forward strand.
TATCCGCAACGACCGCATCGTGCGCAACGGGCTTCACGGCACGCATCAGGGCGAAAACCCGGCGCGTTTCTACGACAGCATCGACCCGCGCGTATTTGTACTCAAGCTTACGCCCGGCGTAAACCCGGGCATTCTCGACGCCCTTGCCAATAGCTACGACGCCGTGATTCTGGAGACCTTTGGCATTGGCGGTATCCCCGAGTTTGGCGAGTCCGGCGAGTCATTCCAAGAGACAATTTTCCGCTGGGTCGATTCAGGCCGCACCGTCGTTATGACCACGCAGGTTCCCGAAGAGGGCCTCGATCTGGGCGTTTATGAGGTCGGCCGTGCTTACGTCGATCATCCGGGCATTCTGCGCGGCGACGACATGACCACCGAAACGCTCGTGGCCAAGACCATGTGGGCACTCGGCCAGTCACGTGATGCGGCCGAGATTCAGCGCCTGTTCTACAGCCAAGTCAACCACGACCGCATCCCGATGGCGTAATTCAGTTGTCGACGGGTATCCCCTATTCAATGCCCTCGAGAAGCTCTGACACCGTCATGCCGAGTGCGGGCGCGATCTTAAATAGAACCTTGAGCGTGAAATTTGCCGTCCCATCTTCGATTCGGTCGAGGTAGGGTCGGCTGATTCCTGTCGCCACACAAAAATCAACCTTGGAGATACCAAGTGCCTTGCGCGTCCGCTCAACTCGCTCGCCAAGAATCTGTTTCGCATGTTCATTCATGCAGACGAGTTTGAAATGGAGCAAAACAGAAACGTAAACTATAGTTTACGTTTTGCCGAATATACAGGAGTTTTCTATGTCGGCTTGCTCGATTTGCATGCGTCAGAAATCACGTTGCGCAGACGGCGCGCAGCCTAAGCTTGTCGTCGTTGAGGCCGAAAACCTTTCCCCGGACGAACGAACGGCCTTTGCGTTGCTATCGAGCCGTGTTGCGACCGCACTGCTCCCCGACCCGGCGAGAGGCGAGCTCGTCTCTCAATGCCGAACGCACGGCTGCACCCTTGACCAGGCCGTAGTAATTGCAACAAGCCAGCGTGGCCTGCCCCTTCTCTTGGAAGCCGGTATCGCGCTCTGCCTTCGCGGCGCCGGATACGAAAACGAGGCCGCCGCCGACATGGTATTTAAACCACGATCGAGCGGCGGCCTCGCAGCAGCCATTGAATATGCGTGCAGGCTCGTTGCCTAAAAGGACAAGCTAGAAACCAAATCCAAAGCCCGTTCCGGTAATCGCCGAGTACATAAAGTAAACGTTGATCACGTTGAGAAACACACCCGTGATGCAACCGTTGCGCAGGTAGCGCTCGCACACGATGCGCGCCATGGCGGCGGAGTCCTCATTGTTCTTGGCTTGGCGTCCTGCCGTAAAGTACGTCGCCACGCTCAGCAGCAGATTGAGCACCGGCAGGGCCAGCAGCTCGTAGCTCTTGCCCCAGCGCGTAACCTCGCCGGCGGCATTAAACTTTGTTGCCACTTCGGGACCAATGTTGGGGATCACAAACGCCGCTATCACCAGCGGAATCACCGCAAGTACGAGCAGTGCAATACCCATGTAGCCGGCTTTTTTGCCATATTTAAACATGCGCGTCGCCCTTACACGTTAAAGCGGAAGTGCACGACGTCGCCATCGGCCATGACATAGTCCTTGCCCTCGATGCGCAGCTTGCCGGCAGCCTTGGCGCCCTGCTCGCCGCCGAGCTCGATGTAGTCGTCGTAGCCAATGACCTCGGCCTTAATAAAGCCGCGCTCAAAGTCGGTGTGGATGACACCGGCGGCCTGCGGGGCGGTCGCGCCCTGACGCACCGTCCAGGCCTTGACCTCCATCTCGCCAGCCGTAAAGAACGACTGCAGGCCAAGCAGCTTGTAGGCGGCCTGCGCGAGCACGTCCAGGCCGGGCTGCTCCAGGCCCAAGCTCTCCAGATAGTCGGCCGCATCCTCGGGATCGAGCTCGGAAAGCTCGGCCTCGATCTTGGCACAGATGGGCAACGGCTTGACACCGTCGATGGGCGCCAGGTCCTCGTTGAGCATGTCCTCGTCTACGTTGGCCACATACAGGATGGGCTTCATAGTGAGCAGGAACAGGCCCTTGGCGGCGGCGCGCTCCTCGTCGGTCATCTCCATGGACGCGGCACGCTTACCCTCGTTGAGCCAGGCGAGTAGGCGCTTGGCAACCTCAAACTTGGGCATGAGCTCCTTGTCGCGCTTAGCCTCCTTCTCGAGTTTGGGCAGCTGCTTCTCGAGCGTGCCCATATCGGCCAGGATGAGCTCGGTCATGATGGTGTCGGCATCGCCGGCGGGGTCGACGAACTCGCCGGTGCGGCCCACCTCGCGCATAACGTTGGGGTCCTTAAAGTAGCGCACGACCTCGCAGATGGCGTCGGTCTCGCGGATGTTTGCCAAGAACTGGTTGCCCAGGCCCTCGCCCTCGTTAGCGCCCTTCACCAGACCTGCGATGTCGACGAACTCGACCGTCGCCGGCACAATGCGGCCCGGGTTGACGATGTCGGCGAGCTTTTGCAGGCGGCTATCGGGCACATCGACGATACCCACGTTGGGGTCGATCGTGGCAAACGGGTAGTTGGCGGCAAGGCCGGTCTTTTTGGTAAGCGCGGTGAACAGCGTCGACTTGCCCACATTGGGCAGGCCCACGATACCGATGGAAAGGGACACGACAGCTCCTTTTGGTACAGGTACTTCAAACTGCATTAGTATAGCGCCGCCGCAGCATCCGGGCGAATCCGGACACCGCGGCGGCGCAAATGAAGCAGAGATGCGTGAGGGTTCGAGACAGTAGTCCTTACTTAAGCTCGGGCCAGAAATCCTTGTTGGCCTCGATGAGCTCGTCCAGGATCTGCTTAGCAACGCTCGCCGAAGGAATGGTCTTGGAGAGCGTGAGTGCCTGCCAGAGCTTCTGGTAGCTGCCCTCGACCCAAGCCTGGACAACGAGCTTCTCGACGGAAACCTGCTGCTCCATCAGGCCCTTCTGGAACTGCGGGATCGGGCCCTGGCAAATCTTCTCAAAGCCGTTGGAACCGACGATGCAAGGAACCTCGACCATGGCCGTCGGGTCGAAGTTGGGCACAGCGCCATCGTTGGGGACGATCAGCAGGAAGCGCTCGAGCGTATTCTCGGCCAGCGCGCAGGCAAGGTCGACGATGTAGTTGGCATGTACATCTGGCTCAAAGCCGCCGTCTTTAGCAGTACCCTTGGCGATGATGTCGCGGCAAGCGCCAAAGACCTTCTTCTCGCGGCCGTCCATAACCTCATTGGCGCGAGTGTAGTTGGGGTCGGACGTCTCGACGACATAGTCCGGGTACAGGTAATACTTGAGGTAAGTATTGGGAATCGTCTCGGGATCGACAGCATAGACATCCTTGGCCTTGCCGAAGGTGTGAATCCAGCTCTCCTCGACATGCTGCTCCTTACCGGCCTCGTGCTCGATGCCGTCCAGGTAGCCGTTCTTAGCCATGTGCTCCTTAATCTGCGGCATAAGGTCGTTGCCGTCCTTGTCGTAGATTTTGCTCCACCAACCAAAGTGGTTGAGGCCGTAGTAGCTGTACTGCAGCTCGCGACGATCCTTGATGCCGCACATACGGCTCATCTTATCCATGAGGTCGATCGGCATGTC
>URZR01000097.1 GCA_900552425.1 uncultured Collinsella sp.
CGTACCGTCCATCCTGTTTTTCGTCGCGGCGTTTGCGTTCGCACTTGAACTTACGCTGTCGCTCGTGCGCGTGATCAAGAACCGCAGCTTCGTCAAGCAGTGCTGGTCGATTCGATTCATCCTCTGGTGCTGGAGAACCTTTATTAAGGTATGCGAGTGCATCCGGCACAGTTTCGGAAAACTGCGCCGCATGCTGTTCCGCGACTACAAAACGCGCAACGTTGTGCTGCTCTTTACGGCGTATTCGGTTGTTCTCGCGTTCCTTGCGGCGGTGTTCGGCGGAGTGGGCGGCTCGTTTTTTGCCTTCGTGTTCGGCACGGTCTGGTTTCTCGCGGCAGGTTACTTTCTCATCAAACGCATCACCGGCTTTGAGCGTATCGTGGACGCGCTGCGCCGGCTGCGTGCGGGTGATCTCAGCTTCAAGCTGACCGACATGCCGGAGGGCGTGTTTGCTGAAATGGCCGAGGATATTAACTCGCTCGGTGACGGCATGCAGGCGGCGCTTCAGAACGAGATCCGCGCCGAGCGCATGAAGACCGAGCTGATCACGAACGTCAGCCACGACCTCAAAACGCCGCTCACGAGCATTCTCAGCTACTCCGACCTGCTCTGCCAGATGGAGCTGACGCCCGAGGAGGCGAAGCGTTACCGCGTCCAGCCTTACATCGACAACATGGGCGATATGCTGGCTGCTGCCGATTTGGTGCTCTCGCGTTCGGGTGCATCGAGCGTGGCCGAGATCGCTGCGCTCGCCGTGCCCTCGATACTCGTGCCGTATCCGCATGCGACGGCCGACCACCAAACCACCAATGCCCGTTATCTGGTCGACGCCGGGGCCGGCGTGCTCTGTGCCGATGCCGATATCGACGGTTCTGCCTTTGCCGATGAGCTGCTGCACCTGGTCGATGACGCGGCAGAGCGCGACGTCATGCGTCAGGCGGCGCGTGGTCTGGCTCAGGATAGGGCCGCCGCTCTTCTGGCCGATGCGGTAGAGGGTTTGCGTTAGTTAGACGGGATATCGTCGGTCGCCCTCGCGCTGATGCGGTAGGTGCGGTACAGTTAACGGGTTACAGGCAGTGTTTACGCAAGGAGTACACGAGCACATGGCTGATTCCCAGACTGCAACCTCCGCGCCCGAGTTTAAGAGCGCCCACTTTATCGGTATCGGCGGCGCCGGCATGAGCGGCATCGCCCTCGTTCTGCACGAGCGCGGTTATGCCGTTACCGGCTCCGACCTTAAGACGTCACGTTATATCCGCCAGCTTACCCGCGCTGGTGTGAAGGTGCACGTGGGCCATGAGGCAGCCACGATCGACGAGGTCAAGCCCGACGTGGTTGTTGTCTCCACCGCTATTCCGGAGTCCAACCCTGAGCTCGTGCGCGCTCGCGAGCTGGGCATTCCCGTGTGGCCCCGTGCCAAGATGCTCTCTGCTTTGGGCCACGGCTACACTACCGTCGCTGTTGCCGGCACGCATGGCAAGACCACCACGTCTTCGATGTGCGCCACCATGCTCGACCGCATGGGTCTGGATCCGAGCTTCTTGATCGGCGGCATCGTCGAGGGCTATGACACGAACGGCAAGAACGGCTCGGGCGACTACTTTGTCGCCGAGGCCGACGAGTCCGACAGCTCCTTCCTGTTCCTGAACCCCAACGTAGTCATTGTGACCAACGTCGAGGCCGACCACCTCGATCACTACTCGGGTATCGAGGAGATCGAGGCAACTTTCGCCAAATTCATGAGCCTGGTGGGCGAGGACGGCACCGTCATCGTCTGTGGTGAGGACCCGCATCTGGTCGAGCTCGCCAAGTCGACGGGCCGTCACGTGCTTTCCTACGGCTTTGCCGAGAGCAACGACATCGTCTGCGTGCACCCGGATGTCAAGGGCATCCAGAGTGACTTTATCGTTCGCTTTGAGGACGGCACTGAGCACACTGTGGAGATCAAGAGCAACCCCGGTCGCCACAACATGCTCAACGCCACGGCGGTGCTCACCGTCGCCCATGTCCTGGGCCTTGACATCGACGCCGCCGCCAAGGCGCTCTCGAGCTTTGAGGGCGTCCGCCGTCGCTTTACCCACGTGGGCGATATCGATGGCATCACCGTGGTCGATGATTACGGCCATCACCCCACCGAGATCAAGGCGACGCTTGCTGCCGCTTCCTCGCTGGGCTACAAGCACGTCGATGTCGTGTTCCAGCCGCACCGCTATTCGCGCCTGCAGGCCCTGTGCGACGACTTTGCCGATGCATTTGCCAATGCCGATAAACTGCTGCTGATTGATGTGTTCTCGGCTGGCGAGATGCCCATTCCGGGTGTCACCTCTAAGATGCTCGCCGATACCGTGCGCGCCAAGCATCCTGGCAAGGAGGTCGTGTACTGCTCCAGCCGTCTTGAGCTCAATCAGGAGCTCGAGCAGATGGTGGGCGAGGGCGACCTGCTGCTCACCATGGGTGCCGGCGACGTTACGACCGTCGGTCCCGAGTTCATTGAGTATCTGACTGCCAAGAAAGACGCTTAAGTCTAATGGGTCTGTTTAACGCCGTCATGGCGCTCTCGGGCATGATCGACACGGATGTGATCGAGGACGAGCGCCTTGCGCGTCATACGAGCTATCGTATCGGCGGCAAGGCCGACCTCTTTGTGACGTGCCATAGCTATCATGCCCTCCGCCGCGCCGTGGCGGTGCTCGATCGCGAGCAGGTGCCGTGGGTCATCATCGGCAAGGGCTCCAATCTGCTGGTTGCCGATGGCGGTTATCGCGGTGCCGTCATTTCGCTCGGACGTGAGTTTCAGCGCACGGTTGTTGCCGATGACGGTTGTATGCTGACGGTCGGTGCGGGCGTGATGTTTGCGCGCCTGGTCAACGATGCCCTGTCGCGTAGCCTCTCGGGCCTTGAGTTTGCCGTTGGCATTCCTGGTTCGGTCGGCGGTGCGATATCTATGAATGCCGGCACACGGACCGAGTGGATTGGCTCGCTGGTTGAGGATGTCGTAACGTTTGACCCGGCATCCGGTATCAAGCATTATGCGGGGTCCGAGATCACTTGGGGCTACCGCGAATGTAGCCTTCCCCGCAATGAGATCATCCTCGAGTGCGTGCTCAAGCTTAAACCGGCGCCCAAGGCCGACATTCGCGAGCGCATGGAGCGGTACCTTACAAGGCGCAAGCGTACGCAGCCCATGGGTCGCGCATCCTGCGGGTCTGTCTTTCGCAACCCGCCCGATGCGAGTGTGGGCAAGCTTATCGAGGATTGTGGATTAAAGGGTTTTTCAATTGGCGGCGCGGAAGTCTCGCCCGTTCACGCTAATTTTATCGTTAATAACGGAACTGCCTCGGCCGATGACGTTGCCGCGGTTATCAGACATGTGCACGGAAAGGTGAGGGAGGCGTATGGCATCGAGCTCAGACCGGAAGTTAAATTCCTCGGCTTCTAGAGCATCAAAACCCACCTTCCGCCGCGCCGGAGGGCGTTCCGGCGCGCCTGCCAAACCTCAACGCAATACCGTCGCGCACTCTAAGTCTGTCGGGCATGCTCGACAGACCAGTCGTCCGGTCGTCGGCTCGCAGCTCGGTAATCGTCCGGCCGCAAAAAAGTCCTCGCGTCCCTCGGTGACGTCAAAGCCTGTTATGGGCGCCAAACCTGCCCGTCCCATGGCAACTCCCAAGCCCTCGACGGGAACTAAAGCGGCGCGTCCAGGCCGCACGCTGGGCGCATCGAAACCGCGCTCGCTGACATCGGTCCCGGTTACCGTCAAGAAGCCTTCGGGTAAAAAAAGCGTCAACCCGTTGTCTTCACTTGGGGCGATGGTAAATAAAACATCAGACGCCGCTTCTGTCGTTACAGGCAAAGGCAAAATCGTGGGCGGCGTTCTGGCCGTCTTGGCCGTGCTCGTCGTCGTTGCCATCGTGGTGATTAACTCTGGATTGTTTACCGCCACTGATATTCAGATTCAAGGCAGCGAGCATGTGACGAAGCACGATGCTATCCAGCTGATCGATTTGCCCGAGGGAACGTCGCTTTTTAACGTCGATCCCGACCAGATTACCGAGGATCTCAAGCAGAACCCGTGGGTCTCGGGCGTGGATGTCCAGCGTCAGTTCCCGCATACGCTCATCATTACGCCTATGGAGCGCAAGGTCATCGCAATTGCCTATATCAGCTCCGATGACCTTGCCTGGGCCATCGGGGATGATGACACCTGGATCGCCCCACTGTCGACGTCGGTCGAAGTGGACGACCAGGGCAACGTCATCACGACAGGGCAGGGCTCAAATACCTTGACCGGAATCGATGCCGCGCTGGCGCTCGCTAAGCATTATGGCGCGGTGCTGTTGACTGATGTCTCGGCGGATGTCGCTCCGGTTTCCGGCCAGGCGGTGAACTCCAAAGCCGTTAAGGCCGGCCTGGATTATGTGCGTGGTTTTTCGAGCGAGTTCTTGGGACAAGTCAAGGATATTTCCACGCCTTCGGTCGAAGCCATCTCGGCAAACCTCAATAACGGCATTGAGGTGTCGCTGGGCGATTCGAACGATATCGCCAAGAAAGAACGCGTAGTCACCAAGTTGCTTTCGCAGGTAGAGGGCGTAACGTATATCAATGTGCGCTCTCCGGGCAACTACACATTTAGGAATGCTCCGACCTCGTAGCGCTGGTTGTTACTTTGTTGAGGGGCCATACCACGCCGTTTATCTGGTTTGTTTGGTTTTCACGGTCAATTATTTGACTGATACGTTCATAATGTGCAAACATAATACGGTTTACCTTTGCATTTACTTTCAACCTGAAGGTTAATGTGCGCAGGGGTCGACCCATGCTATGGCTATAACCTTTGTTCGGAGGACCGACATGCACGAGACAGAGATCAACAACTACCTTGCCGTCATTAAGGTGGTCGGCGTCGGCGGCGGCGGTACCAACGCGGTCAATCGAATGATCGAAGAGGGCATCCGCGGCGTCGAGTTTGTTGCCATCAACACCGATGCTCAGGCACTCGCGATCTCTGATGCCGATATCAAGGTGCACATCGGCACCGACCTTACCCGCGGCCTGGGCGCCGGCGCCAACCCCGAGGTTGGCCGCAAGGCTGCCGATGAGTCCCGCGACGACATTGCCGAGGCGCTTGCTGGTGCCGACATGGTGTTCATCACCTGCGGCGAGGGCGGTGGCACCGGTACCGGCGCTGCTCCCATCGTTGCCGATATCGCGATGAACGAGGTCGGTGCACTGACCGTCGCCGTCGTGACCAAGCCCTTCACCTTCGAGGGCCGCAAGCGCAAGAAGAGCGCCGAGGAGGGCATTAAGACCCTCTCCGATTGCGTCGACACCATGATTGTCATCCCTAACGATAAGCTGCTCGACATCGCCGAGAAGAAGACCACCATGCTCGAGGCCTTCGCGATTGCTGATGGCGTCCTTTCCCAGGGCACCCAGGGCATCACCGACCTCATCACCGTCCCCGGTATCATCAACCTGGACTTCGCCGATGTTAAGACCATCATGAAGCAGGCCGGTACCGCCATGATGGGTATCGGTACCTCTTCTGGGGATACTCGTGCCGTCGACGCTGCCCAGCAGGCCATCTCCAGCCCGCTGCTCGAGAGCTCCATCGATGGTGCCACGCGCGTGCTGCTCTCCATCGCCGGTTCCAAGGACCTGGGCATCCAGGAGATCAGCGACGCCGCCGACGTTGTCGCCAACGCCGTCGACCCCGAGGCCAACATCATCTTCGGTACCGTTGTGGACGAGTCCCTGGGCGATCAGGTTCGCATCACCGTCATCGCCACCGGCTTCTCCGATTCCAACGTCAACCGCCAGGATGAGCTCTTTGCTGCTCAGCAGTCTCAGAGCAAGGCCGCTGCCTCCGCTGAGCCGCAGCGCACCGCTCCGGCTGCGAGCCCGGCTCAGGCCGCTCCGACCCGCAACGTCGGTGGCACCGAGCTGCCCAACTTTGGCAACGACCAGTTCGAGCTTCCCGACTTCCTGAAGCGCGGCAGCTTCTAAGTCGTTCTTTGCATTGTTGTGCACAGGGGCGTGTCCGTATGGACGCGCCCTTTTTATTTCGACTTTGTAAACTAGAACCTCCAATCTCTTTACGTTCCCTTTACGATTGCCTCCAGCGCAGCAGGTATCCTTTTAGAGAAGTATGACAGCCGTATAAACGCTGGCTGTAGCGGCGATGCCGCGGTACTTGTGTTATTAGGAGGCTTTAGTATGGCAGCACGTGCGGACAACGTTTCGCGTGTCGACCATGATGGAGTTACGTTGGTGGAAGGCGCGACATCCGATGTTCGCTTTGCCTTCACCGAGCGCGCCGGTGGTGTTTCCGAAGATGCGTACTCCTCACTCAACTTGGGCTCGCATGTTGGCGATGATCCCTTTGCTGTTCAAGAAAATCGTCGTCGAGCGCTCGAAGCGATGGGCGCACAGTTCTTTCACATCGACCGCGGCGGCGACATCACCTTCCACGGCCCCGGGCAGCTGGTATGCTATCCGATCCTCGACCTGGAGCGTATCGGCATC
>URZR01000098.1 GCA_900552425.1 uncultured Collinsella sp.
GCCTTCCCCTCATTGAGGGCTTTGAGCACCTCGCCGTCATTCGAATACTCGGTTACCGTTGCGTTCGGAAAGAGACTTTCGAGCTCAAAACGGTTAACGATTGTGCTCTTTGTACAAGCGATGTTCTTAAGGTCTCTGTTCAGGTTTTTGCCACTGTGAATGGCGGTCAGCGAAACCGTTCCCATCGAGTTTGACTGGATGACCCCTGTCTGCTCGGCGAGCCAGTAGTCGCGAAACAGCGGCAGGGCGACATCGATGGTTCCGTTGGAAAGGGCTTTGATCATTTGCTTGTTGTTCGAGAGTGCGATTGTTTTGACCGTAATGCCAAACTTGTCGTGCAACGTCGTTGCAAGCGAGGCGAGCGACCCTTCCATCTCGCCGTCGTCATTTTGCGTACAGTAGGGAAGTTGGTTTTTAAGATAGCCGAGTGTGATGGTATTGCCGTTTTCTTTGAGCCAGGTGGTCTCGGGGCCGGTGAGCGATGACGAGCCACTGTTTTGGGTCGAGTAACTCGATTTGACTTCCTCGTTATAGCGCGGGTTATCGCGGGCGATGGTCGTCATGGCGGCGTTGATGTCGTTCATCAGATCGGGGCGGCTTTTGGGAACGGCAAAATAGTAGTCGCTCGAGCCTACGTAGAACATGGGTGACGCATCGGGCGACGAAATGGTATCGTTCATGATGACGGCGTCGACCTCGCCGTCTGCAAGCGCCTCAAAGAGGGCACTGCCGGTGTCGATTTCTTTATAGGTGCAGGTGACGCCTTCGTCGGCGAGCCACTGCTGGCCGACGATAGTTTGCATAACGCCAAAGTTACAGCCGATGGTGAGGCCTTGGAGCGCCTGGGGGTCACCCTTGGCCAGATCGTCGCGGTCGGGCCTGGCGTAGATGTAGTAGCGCTCGGTGCCCTCGGGGTTCGAGGAAAAGAGCAGCTTCTGCTCGCGCTCTGCCGAATACGAGATGTTGGGCATGAGGTCGATCTCGCCTGCCTCGAGCATGTCCATAAGCTCGGAGAAGGTGCCGCTAACGTATTCGTATTGCCAGCCCTTTGTGTAATACGAGAGGGTCTGAAGATACTCGTAACCCCATCCCGAAAGTCGCTCGCCCGGCATGCCTTCCTGGAAGCCTTTGTTGTTGACGAGCCAGCCAACGCGGACTGTCTTGACCTGCTGGTCGGAGTCGGCGGCAAAGGCGGGGGCGGGCATGATGGTGCTCAGTATGGCGAGTGCGGCAAGCGCGACAGCCAGGGTGCGACGTAGGGCTAAGCGAAGGACGGCAGAAGGTCTCACATGAAATCCTATCGAGTCGAGACAGTATCACACAAGGATACCAGCTCAGCCTGCCTAGTCGGCAGCCGCACCGCTAAACGGTCCCGCCCGGCAGTTGGGACAGTCCCTAACTGCCGGTTGGGTAGTCATTGGGGACGTTCTTAAATGACTAGTCAAACAAGAACGTCCCCAATGACTGGTTCCGTTTGCGGGGGAGGCGTGGGACAATACCGAGCGAATGTGATTGGGCGTCTGGAAAAGGGGTCGCGATGAACAAGTTGAGGACGCTTGCCGACGTGTTGCGCCAGGCTGGCTTTGCACGCATCACGGGCCTGTTTCTCGTCTTCTATCTGCTGTGCTCGACGGCCGTCTGGCTGTCCGAGCCCACGACCCTCACGTTTGGCGACGGCCTCTGGTTTAGCTTTGAGACCGTATCGACGATCGGCTTTGGCGATATCCCGGCCGAAACGCCGGTCGCCCGCGCTATTACCGTCGTCCTGAGCGTCATCAGCATCTTCTACATCGCCATGCTCACGGGTGTGGCGGTGAACTACTGCAATACGCTCATTAAACTGCGCCAAAAGGACACCATGGCGCGCTTTATGGACGATCTTGAGCATTTGGAAGAGCTCGATCGTGACGAGCTCGCTGACCTGTCGCGCCGCGTGCGCGAGTACCGTCGCCGGCAACGATAGAACGGGTGCCGCGCGTCACGACGAGGGGGATTGCATATGAACATCACGGTGTACCTGGGCGCGAGCGTCGGCAACGACCCGGCGTTTCTGCCTGCAGTGCGAGAGCTCGGCACGTGGATTGGCTCCAACGGCCACGCGCTGGTATACGGCGGCTCCAAGTCGGGCCTGATGGGCGCGCTTGCCGATAGCGTGCTCGAGGCGGGTGGACACGTGACGGGTGTTGAGCCGAGCTTTTTTATCGAGGCAGAGTTTCAACACGACGGTATTGACGACCTCATCGTGACGAGTGACATGGCCGAGCGTAAGGCCAAGATGATCGAGCTCGGCGACGCGTTCATCGCTTTCCCGGGCGGTACGGGCACGCTCGAGGAGATTGCCGAGGTCATGTCCGCCGTGTCGTTGGGGCACTTGAGTGCGCCGTGCATCCTGTACAACCTCGGGGGCTACTACAACGATCTTAAGGCGCTGCTCGAGCACATGATTGATAAAGGGCTTTCGAGCCCGAGGCGGCAGCACGGAATCTACTTTGCCGACGATTTGCGCGAGATTGCCTCGATTATCAACGGATAAGTCTTGAGCCTGCCCCACTATGACTCCCAATGGTGCCGTTTGCGGTGCAGACGGTTGGCTCGTTCGGGCAACGCTCGCTCTACAATAAAACGTATCTTTGTCGATTTTGACCACGGGAGGACCCGATGGATAACCTTGCCAAACCCACAAACCGCGCGCTGTTTTTGGTCAGCGTTGTCGTGACCGGTGCACTCGCGGGTGCTGCAGTCTGGCTATTCTTCTTTGCGATGGAGCACGGCATTGATTATTTGTGGACCGAGGTCCCGCATATGCTGGGTGTCTCTTCGCCCGAACTCGCCAGCGGTCCGTTTGGCTTTTTGCCGTACCCGTTTTTTGTCTGCCTGCTGGGCGGCTTGGTGATTGGCCTGTACGAAAAGATGACGGGCGCCAAGACCGACGACCTCAACCAGGTCATGACCAAGGTCAAGCAAGACGGTCGCTACCCGTACGACAATCTGGGCAAGCTGTCGATTGCGGCGCTGCTGCCGTTGCTGTTTGGCGGAAGTATTGGACCGGAGGCCGGCCTGACCGGCGTTATCGCGGGACTGTGCAGCTGGGTCGGCGATCGCATGCGTCGCTTTGGAGCTGAGTTTAGGGAGCTCACGCTGCTGGGCACCCAGGCTGCCCTGACGGCGCTCTTTACCGCGCCCGTGTTTGGCTTTGTGGCGCCGCTCGCCGGAAGTGCTGACGGTCAGGGTGCCAATGACGATGAGTCCGCGTCTGACGAGATCACCATCAAGCTTCCCAAGGCGCAAAAGACCGTGGTCTACGGTATCGCGATCGCTGGCGGTTTGGGCACCTACCTGCTGCTTGGCCAGCTTGTGGGCGGCGGCATGGGTATGCCGAGGTTCGAGGCCGCGCAGGTGGGCAACCTCGAGCTTGCTTGGCTTATTCCCCTGGCGCTCGTCGGCACGGCCTGTGGCTGGCTGTACTTTGTCTCGGAGCACGCGAGCGAGGCGTTGGCCCACGCCATAGGGGAGCGCCCTGTCGTCAAGGCCATGCTGGCCGGTTTGGCGCTCGCTATCTGCGGCACGGTCCTGCCCTACACCATGTTTGCCGGCGAGACGCAGGCCGACGTGCTCATGGAGACCTATATGACCATTCCCGCCGGTGTGCTCATTGCAACTGGTCTTATCAAGGCCATGCTGACGCCCGCCCTCATCAACCTGGGCTGGCGCGGCGGTCACTTCTTCCCCGTTATCTTCTCGGGCGTGAGCCTGGGCTACGGCCTTGCCGTCCTTACGGGCGCCGATCCGGTCTTTTGCGTCGCCGTCTGTACCGCCTCGACGATGGGTGCCGTCATGCGTCAGCCCGTCATGGTCGTGGGCCTGCTGCTCATGTGCTTCCCGCTCAAGGGCATTGTCTGCATGATCATCGCCGCCGTCATCGCGGCAGGCATTCCGCTGCCCAAGCCGCTGCGCAAGTAACACGATAGCGCGTGCCGGGGATATGCCATTTGTCACGGATTTGCGGCGGGGGCGATCGCGTCCTTCGTGGATTGAGACTCGCGTGCCTACAGGTCGTGTACTCGATAAACCTTGGTGCTGACGGTGCAGCTGATTGCGCATAGCGCGAGGGCCAGCACGGCAATTCCTGCGCACAGACAGCCCAGAACGGCAGGATCGGGATTCGCTCCGGCAATCGACATGAGCCAGTTGCTGATGGGGTTGGAGGAGCTCAGCGCTGCCATGGCAAGGCACCCGAGCAGGGCAAACAGGCCGACGGAAAGGCGCAGCGCCTCCATGTGTCCAAATCGAAAGAACAGCGGCTGTGCCAAAAACACCATCATGAGGGAGATAAGCATCGATGCGGCGGAGGCTATTGTGGTCTCAAAGACGGTCTGTCCCGTCGAGGGAATACCCGCGCTGTTGAAGAGCGGGATGGAGACGATGCTCAAAAGCGCGGCGGCGCACGCCATGACGGCCGAGAAGACAATGATGCTCAGGTAGCGTGCACAGATGATGTCTTTGCGCGAGATGGGCAGCGTTGCCCGATAGCGCTCCCATCCGTTTTGATTGTCGTAGCCGGCCAGCGAGTTCATGACCACGATGGGCGACATGGCGCTGACCGCGCAGGCGCCGGCACTCATGCCAGAGTCACCGTCCGATGCGTTGGCGAGGGTCAGTACGACGAAGATGAACAGGCCGACGCCCGCGATGCTCGGGACAAGCGTGCGGACGATGGCGAGCTCAGACATAAAGGCGCGTTTCATTTCGAAGCCCCTTTCAGCGTGAGGCGAAGATAGTCATCAATGGTTGCCCGGTCGCAGGGAATCTCGGGGAAGGCCTCGAGCACATCGCGACGGTTGGGCACGAGCACGTCCACGCTATAGGCGTGGTGGGCGGCACGGGCGCCTTCGACGCAAGCCATGAGCTCGGCGGCCTGTGCTTGCGTGCAGTGGGCGATGCCGGCGCGGTCGGTAATGTCCTCCCGCGGCAGGTCAAACATAATCGAGCCGTTATCGATGCAGATGACGCGGTCGGCAGTGCGATCGAGGTCGGATGTAATGTGGCTCGAGAGCAGCACGCTGTGCTGGCCGTCGGCGACAAAGGCAAGCAACTCGTCGAGCAGTTCCTCGCGCGCCATGGGATCGAGGCCCGCGGTGGCTTCGTCCAAAACGAGCAGCTTGGCATTGTGACTGAGCGCACACGCGAGCTGCAGCTTCATGCCCATGCCGCGGGATAGGTCCTTGACGGCTTTTTTGGGGTCGAGGTCCGCGGCGCGAAGGCGCTGCTGAAAGCCGGCGGCATCCCAGGTTGAATACGCGCGGGCCATAAGCTTGCCCACCTCTTCGATTTTAAGGTGACCCGGCAGGGAAATGGTGTCGAACACCACGCCCACCTGCTCTTTTGCCCTGGCGGATGCCGTGTTCGCAAGGTCGCGGGGCGAGTAGCCCAGGACGCTTGCCTGGCCGGCGTCCAGCGAGATGAGGCCCAACAGGGCTTTGATGGTGGTCGACTTGCCGGAGCCGTTCTTGCCGACAAAGCCCACCACCTGGCCGGGCTCGACCGTGACGTTGACGCCCGCGAGCGAGAAGCCGGGATAGTGCTTGGTAAGGCCGCTTGCCTGGATAAGGGGCGCGGCAGTTATTACTTGGTTCATGGTCTCCATCCTTGGTATGGCTGGATTACGTGTTTGCTTGGTTGGACGAGGTGGACGAGGTGGGCCCGCACCCACAGCAAGGGCTACTCGTCCTGATCGAGCAGGAGGTCGAGCATCTCGCGCAGCTCCGCCGGCTCAAGGCCCAGGTCGCGCCCGGCTTCGACCGCGCGGGAGAGATACCCCTCGATCTCGCGCAGGTGCTCCTCGCGGATGAGCTCTTTGTTGCCACCGGCGACAAAGCTGCCTTTGCCCTGAACGGTCTCGATGAAGCCCTGGCTTTCCAGGTCCGCATAGGCACGCTTGGTGGTGATGGCGCTCACCCGTAGGCTGTTTGCCAGCGCGCGGATAGACGGGAGCTGCTCGCCCTCCGCCAGCTGGCCCGCGATGATCTGCGCCTTGATCTGGCTGGTGATCTGCTCGTAGATGGGCTTGCTGCTGGAGTTTGAAATGATGAGTTCCACGTTGTTGGTCCCTTTCCCTACATACCGCCGCCGCGGGGCGTCCCCCAGTCGGTGGCGGCCCGCCGCCCGACGTCTCGAGCGACTCGCGGCTGGCGCCCGTCGGCACCGCCCGCTACTGAGCATAGTGTATATACTCGTTAAGTACAGTATATACACACGCATACACAGTGCAAGAGATTTTTTGGGATTTTGCCGCGCCGGCTCATAGGGTAAAGGGCGTGCTGCCAGGGTCCGGACCCACCGACCCTCGCGCGCGAGAAAAGACGCGGCGCTGCAGAAAATCTGCAGCTCAGAAGCATGTATAAAGCATTTTGACGAGGTTTTTCATCCTTGTGAGAAGGCGCTATAAACACCTTTGATGGTACGATTCCCCCGTCAATGCCATGGTGACTCTC
>URZR01000099.1 GCA_900552425.1 uncultured Collinsella sp.
TGCCCCCTTTTTAAACAACGTGGGCGTTTGGCGCGTCGATACGCTGCTGGGCTACGAGCTGTTCATTCAGATGATTCCGGCAGATGCGAAGACTGACGCCGCGAAGGTCATCGGTTAGGGGCCATTATGGTTATCAAGACAATCCTGATTTTCCTTATTGCCCTTTTGGGTTATTCCGAGTGGCTGACGGGCACGAGCTACCTCCAGCGCCCGATCGTGCTCGGACCTCTGGTTGGCCTTGTCATGGGCGACATGGTGACCGGCACGATCATGGGCGCCACGATGGAGCTTGCCATGGTCGGCGCCATCTCGGTCGGTGCGTATAACCCGCCCGATACGATTTCCGGAACCATCCTGGGCGTGTCGCTTGCCATGCAGGCCGGTGCGGACGCTTCGGCGGCCCTGACCCTGGGCATTCCCATCGCAACGATCGTCCTGGCGCTCGATACGGCCCTGGGCCAGCCGGTGATGCTACTGCTGGTGCACCGTATCGACAAAAAGGTCGAGGACGGAGACACCAAGGCCATCACGCGCAACATGCTCATCGCCGGTTATGCGCAGAGCTGGTGCGGCCTGCTGATTATTCCCCTGGCATTCTTCTTTGGCGCCGATGCTGTTGCCAGCCTGCTCAACATCATCCCCGATTTCGTTCAGACCGGCATGGATGTCGCCGCCGCCTTATTGCCCGCACTCGGCTTTGCGATGCTGGCGCAGATGATTATGAACAAAACAGTGGCTCCGTTCTTCTTCGCTGGCTTCTTCCTCGTCGCCTACTTTGGCATTAGCACGACGGGCGTGGCGATTTTTGCCGCGATCATCGTCGTCGCGATGACGGTTTTGGGTGACAAGAAAAAGGCGGAGCAGCCCGCAGTGGCAACCGAGGATCCTGCGATTGGGAGTGGGTTCGATGAGTTTTAAGTTTGAGTCTTCTTACGACGGGCTGATTTCCCGCGCAGACCTTAAGAAACTGTTCTGGCGCTCGATTCCCTATGAGCATTCCTGGAACTACGAGCGTATGGGCCATATCGGCTTTATGTGGGCCCTTATGCCGATCCTTCGCAAGCTGTATCCGCAGGATGCAGACTTTAAGGCCGCACTCAAGCGCCATATGGAGCTCTATAACGTCACGCCGTACATCTCGACGCTCCCCATGTCCATTGCTGCCGCAATGGAAGAGGTCAACGCTACTGACGATAGCTTTGACACGAGCGCAATCTCTAATGTCAAGCTTGCTTTGATGGGACCGCTGTCCGGCGTGGGCGATGCCTTCTACTGGGGTACGCTGCGAATTTTGGCAACGGGTGTCGGCACGTCGCTGGCGCTGCAGGGCTCTATTCTTGGCCCGATTTTGTTCCTGCTCGTGTTCAACGTCCCTCACTACATCATCCGTTACCTGCTGACGTTTGTGGGATATCGCTTTGGCTCGGACATGATCAGCAAGGTCCAGGAATCGGGCATTATGGACACGATTGTCAAGATGGCCTCTATCATGGGCGCCATGGTGATCGGTGCTATGACCATGGAGATGGTCACCGTGGACATTCCGCTCATGGTCGGTGCGGGCGATGGTGCTCAGACGCTCGCCGAGCTGCTCAACGGAATCTTCCCGGGCTTTGTCACGATGGGGCTGTTTGGAATCGTCTATCTCATGCTCAAGAAGAAGATGAATCCGCTGCTTATCATGCTCGTGATCCTACTCGTGAGTATCGCCGGCGCGTTCTTTGGAGTGCTTGGTGTTCAGTAGGGCATCCGTCATAATTAAAACAATGTAAGAGGGGGCGTCGCGCACACTGTGTTGCGGCGCCCTTTTGCCGAAAGGTGGACAAGATGGAGTATCCGCAGCTTGCCGTCATGAATATCAGCCATCGCTATTTTGACCTTGAGGAGTTCTTTTCCTCGGCAGCGGCCTCGGGCTACACGTGTTGCGAGCTTTGGACCGGGGCGATGCATCTGTATGTCGATTGCCATGGATACGATTCGCTCGAGCAGGTGCGGGAGCTGTCACAGCGGTATGGGGTTCGGATTGTGGGGCTTTGTCCCGAACAGAACAACCCCAAGCCGTGGAATATCGCGGCGCGCGGGAATGAGGCGCGCGTCCGCACGCTCGCGTACTTTAAGAACGTTGTGGATATCGCGGCGGAACTTGGAGCCGAGCAGGTCATGGTCTCGAGCGGCTGGGCATTTTTGAACGAGTCGATCGAGGATGCGTGGGGTCGCAGCGCCTCGATGCTGCGTGCGATTGCCGAGCATGCGGGAGAACGCGGCGTGCGACTGGTGCTCGAGGCCCTGCAGCCGGTTGAGTCGATGATCGTGAACTCGGCGGCCGATACGAAGCGCATGATCGAGGCAGTTGATCATCCGGCACTTAAGGTGTGTCTGGATATGGGCGCCATGGCGGTGGCGGGGGATACCATCGACGATTACTTCGATCTGCTTGGCGATGATGTTGCCCACGTGCATTTTGTCGATGTTGCGGCAGATGGCACGACGCATCTTGCCTGGGGTGACGGCGACCGCGATATGCGGGCTGACCTGGATAGGCTGGTGGCGCGCGGCTATCGCGGAGTTGTTTCGGCCGAGACCTATGACGGGCGCTATTTTGCCGACCCCGCAGCTGCCGATGCGCAGGTAATGGCAGAGTATCGTCGTGCGATTGGCGCCTAGGTGGGGTTGGGCTGCGGCAATCTGCCCCATGTTTCCAAATGAATACGGTGTGAGCGGCTGCGACGGATTTCCCCCGCAAGAACTCTAGTATGCTAAAGTACCCAGAAGACCGGCGGAGCTATGCCGGTCTTCTGTTCTATACGAAACACAGCATGAGGAGGCTCGCCAGATGACGGCCACACCGTGGGGATTTCGGGACATATTGCCCGAGGAGGCTCAGGCGCGCGAGGAGATCGCATATACGGTGAAGGGCTGCCTCAGGGAGCATCATTACCTTCCGGTCGAGACGCCGCTGCTCGAGGACAAGGGTTCGCTCGAGGAAGGCGGGCGCATTGCAGACACGCCGTTTAAGCTCTTTGACGACGATGGTCGTCTGCTGGTGGTTCGTCCTGATAACACACTGCCGATTGTGCGTCTGGTTTCGACCCGCATGCGCGCGGCCGACCTGCCCTTGCGCCTGCGCTACGAGGCGCCGGTGGTTCGCGAGTGCCAGCGCAATGCCGGTGGCTCGCGCCAGTTTACGCAGCTGGGCTTTGAGCTTATCGGTGCGGGCGACACCGCGGGCGATGTCGAGATTGTTTCGCTGGTGGCGGAGGCCGTGCGTGAGCTGGCACTTCCCGATGCGCGCATCATCGCAGGCAGCGTGCGTCCTTTTAAGGAATTGCTCGCGGTATGCGAGGATCGTGAGCTGGCTGCCGAGGCCCTGCGCTGCGTGCACGCCAACGACTTTGTGGGCCTCGATGCCCGCGTGGCGGCAAGCGCCGAGTCCGATGCCGTCAAGGCCGCCATTAGCGAGTTGCCGCGTCTGCACGGCGGTGCCGAGGTACTCGACCGCGTGGACGCGCTGCTGGAGGCCGCCGGTATCGTCGCGCCGCTGACGCGCGAGCTGCGTGCCCTGGTCGAGGGCCTGGCACCCGAGGACGCCCAGGTGCTGTCGTTCGACTTCTCTATCATGAACTCTTTCGATTACTACACGGGCCTGGTCTTTAAGGCCTATGCCGGCGGTTTGCCCGATCCGGTCGGTTCGGGCGGACGCTATGACTCCATCTTTACCGGCGCATTTGGCGCCGGTATCGAGGTGCCGGCGGCGGGCTTCGCCTTTTCGCTCGAGCGCCTGGAGGCCGCGCGCACCTCGGCCGAGGATGCCGCTTCCGATGGCGACCATGCTGCGGGCCGTGGCGCCGAGGGCCCGCTGCGTATCGCCGTGCCCAAGGGCTCGCTTAAGGCTGATACGCTCGACGTGCTCGAGGCCGCGGGTCTGGACGTCTCTGAGCTGCGTGACCCCGGCCGTCACCTGATCGTGCGCGGTCGCGACACGCGCGCCGGCGAGGGCGCGGTCGGAGATATAGAGTTTGTCATTGTGCGCCCCAGCGATGCGCCCGCCTTTGTGGGCTGCGGCGGTGCCGATTGCGGCATCTGCGGTTGGGACTCGCTCATCGAGGCCGACCTCAACTTGCTGCAGCTGGTTGACCTGGGCTATGGCCTGTGCACCTTTATCGAGGCGGAGCCCGCGTGGCGCGCCGGTCAGGCCGAGCGCAACTATGCCCGTCGCGGTTCGCTTCGCGTGGCCACCAAGTACCCGCGCATCGCGAGCGCCTGGTATGCCGAGCGTGGCGTGAATGCCGACATCGTTTCGCTGCACGGTAACATCGAGCTGGGCCCCATCGTCGGCATGACCGATCGCATCGTGGACATTACCGCCACGGGTGCCACGCTGCGCGACAACGACCTGGTCATCACCGGCCGCATCATGGATTGCACGGCCCGCTTCTTTGTCAATCCGGGTGCCGCGCGCCTGGATCCGCGCGTGCGCAATCTGGCAGATCGCCTGGCCGCGGCCGTTAAGGACAAGCATTTTGAGCCCGTCGCGGGCTCGGCACAATAGCGCGAGCGCGCACGGGCGCCCCAACGTACGGGCTGCGGGCCGATTGGCGCCGCCGCACGGCCTCTCGTTTTTCGAACACAATCTCGACCGATAGGGGATACCGATATGAAGACCATCAAGCTTGTTCCCGGTGAGCGCCTCGTTACCAACCAGCTCAACCGCAAGGGTGTGCTGCCGCAAAACATCGTCGACGCCGCCCGCGATATCGTGGCCAACGTGCGTGCCAACGGCGATGCCGCGGTGCGCGATTACTGCCAGCGTTTTGACGGTGTTGAGCTGCAGAGCTTCCGTCTGCCGCAGGAGCAGATCGATGCCGCGCTCGAGGGCCTCGACCCGGCTTTTGTCGCCGCGCTCGAAAAGGCTGCGCGCCAGATTCGCGAGTTCCACCAGCGCGAGGTCGAGCAGAGCTGGTTTACCACGCGCCCGGACGGCACGATGCTCGGCGTTAAGGTGACCCCGCTTGCTGCGGCCGGCATCTACGTGCCGGGCGGTCGCGCGCAGTATCCCTCCACCGTGCTCATGAATGCCATTCCCGCCAAGGTCGCCGGCGTCAAGCGCGTGGTCATGGTGACCCCGCCGCAAAAGGACGGCCTGATCAGCCCCTACACGCTCGCCGCGGCAAAGCTCGGCGGAGTGGACGAAATCTATATGGTGGGCGGCGCCCAGGCCGTGGCCGCGCTGGCGTACGGCACCGAGACCATTCCGCGCGTCGACAAAATTACCGGCCCGGGCAACGCCTTTGTTGCCGCCGCCAAGCAGATTGTCTCGGGCGATGTGGGCATCGACATGGTCGCCGGCCCCTCCGAGGTCTGCGTGCTGGCCGATGCTACGGCCAAGCCCATGGTGGTTGCGGCCGATCTGATGGCCCAGGCCGAGCACGATCCGCTGGCGGCCTGCTATCTGGTGACCTGCGACGAGCAGTTTGCGCGTGAGGTCGAGGCGGGTATCGACATTCTGGTGGCGCAGTCCCCGCGCGCCGAGATCACGCGCGCCTCGCTCGATAACGAGGGCACCATCGTGGTTGCCGCCGACATGGCTGCCGCCGTCGAGGCGGTGAACACCGTGGCGCCCGAGCACCTTGAGCTGCACTGCAAGGACGCGATGGGCCTGCTCGGCGGCATTCGCAACGCCGGCGCCATCTTTGTGGGCGCTTGGAGCTCCGAGCCGCTCGGCGATTATGTTGCCGGCCCCAACCACACGCTGCCCACCGGCGGCACCGCTATGTTCTCCAGCCCGCTTTCCGTGGACGATTTCGTGAAGCGCTCCAGCGTGATCTGCTATACCCCGCAGGGCCTTATGAACGACGCTCCCGCCACCCAGGCGATGGCGCGCCGCGAGGGACTGTGGGCTCACGCGTTGTCTGCGGGCCTGCGCCGTCGCGTGCTGCAGCAGGGCGAGGGCAGCGTGAGCACGGACGCGTTGCAAGGCGAGGACCTCACCGCGGTCGCCTGGCCGGATGACGAGGCTGCCGTGGTGAGGCGGGGCGCCGCCTTGGACGCTGCTGCCCGCATGGATAAGGAGGCGTAGGTTCGCTATGGCAGAGCTTTCCGACCGCATGCGCGAACGCGTGCAGCCCCACTTGAGGGGCATCGAGCCCTATGACCCCAACTTCACGCCCACTAAAATCAACCTTTCGGCCAACGAGAACACCTATCCGCTGCCCTCCGGCGTGCGCGAGCGGGTGGACGCTGCGCTCGCTGCGACGCCGCTCAACCGCTATCCGGACCCCATGTCAAACAGCTTGCGCGATGAGCTGACACGGCGATACGGCGTGGCGCGCGAAAACATCTGCGTGGGCAACGGAGGCGATGAGCTGCTCTTCAACCTGCTCTTCGCGTTCGGAGGTTGCGGGCGCACCATGCTCACCTGCACCCCGGCGTTTTCCGAGTACCAGTTCTTTGCAGACCTCACCCAAAC
>URZR01000100.1 GCA_900552425.1 uncultured Collinsella sp.
CGGTCATCCCGGCCGGGGCCCTTTTCTTCCGTCCCCAAGGGATCGCGGCTGCTGTTAGCCGATCCTGTCTGTCGTGAGCCCGGCCGACCGTTTGTCTTAACCTGTAACATCTAGACATCAAAAGCGGGTCTAGATGTTACAGATCGAGACGTTTGCCTGGGTAGGTGCCCCGCCCATCACATCCCTGTCAACAACACGACATCGAGAATCGTCACGACGACACCGATCCCTACGAGCAACGCGTTGAGCGGGCGCGAGTTGGCGTATTTGCCCATGACACGGCGTGAGCTGGTGAGTCGTATGAGCACAAAGACCGTAATCGGCAGCTGAAGTGACAGCAGTGCCTGACTCCAGATGAGACCTTCAAAAGGATTCGGGACGACCAAGCACGCCGCCACTGCACCGACGAAACAGGCTGCCACCCCGATCGAAGAATGTCGGTCGTGGATGTCGTATTCCTCGTCGAACATGCCCGCGGTGATGGTGCCCGCTGCCATGCCCGCTGTCACGCTACTCGAGAGGCCCGCGAACAGCAGCGCTACCGCAAAGATGGTCGAGCTCGCCGGGCCCAAGATGGGGGAGAGCGTGGCCGCCGCGACGGCGAGGTCGTCTACGACAATGCCGTGCGCAAAGAAGGTCGTTGCGGCCAGGATGACCATGGCCGAGTTGATTGCCCAGCCCACGCCCATCGAAAAGAGTGTGTCGAAGAGCTCGTAGCGCAGACGTTCTTCGATAACCTGCTCGCCTTGGCCTTCGAAGTGCATGGATTGGATGACCTCGGAGTGCAGAAAAAGGTTGTGTGGCATTACGACCGCACCCAGGACACTCACGATAATCGCAGCAGAGCCAGTGGGCATACTAGGCGTGATCCAGCTTGCGGCGGCTTGCGGCCAATCGACCTTGACTAGTGCAAGCTCGGCCAAAAACGAGAGTCCTACCACGCCTACGAAGGCGATGATCCAGCGTTCGGCTCGCTTGTAGGAGTTCGTCATGAGCATCGCCATCGATACTGCCGCCACGATGACGCAGCCCGCACGCACGGGCAGCCCAAAGAGCATTTGAAGGGCAATCGCGCCGCCCAGGACTTCGGCCATGGCGGTGGCGATGGTCGCGAGATAGGCGCTGCCGAGCACCGCGCGTCCCACGATGCGGGGGAGAAAGCGGGTCGTGGCCTCGGCAAGGCAGGCGCCCGTGGCGATGCCCAAGTGCGCCGCGTTGTGCTGCAGCACGATGAGCATAATCGTGGACAGCGTGACGATCCACAGCAGCGCGTAGCCAAACTGCGAGCCCGCGGCCATATTGGAGGCCCAGTTGCCCGGGTCGATAAAGCCGACGGTCACGAGCAGCCCGGGGCCGATATGCCGCGCAATGTCTAGGCCTCCGTGACCACCGGTGCGTCGGGAGCCAAAGTGTTGTTTGAGATGGTTGAGCATGGTGCGCTCCTGCGTATGGGCGGCGTGACGTCGCATCTGGGTCGTGCGGCGCCACGCGTCGGATTTGGGTTGGGGCTACTTGTGCGCTTTGCCCTGATTGGCCACGGCGTCGATCTTGGCGGCGATGGTCGCCGGGTCGCCGATGTAGCGCTTGTCGAGGACATTGAAATCGGTATCGAAGGTGTAGACGAGCGGCACGCCGGTGGGGATGTTGACCTTGAGGATCTCCTCGGGCGTGAGGTGCTCGAGCTTCATGACGAGTGAGCGCAGGGAGTTGCCGTGTGCGGCGATGAGTACGCGCTTGCCGGCGAGCATCTGGGGGCGAATCTCGTCTTCGAAATAAGGCCAGGCGCGGGCGATCGTGTCCTTGAGGCACTCGGTATAGGGCAGCTGATCGGGCGCGACATCACGGTATTGCTCCTGGGTGTGGGGATCGCGCGCGTCGTCCGGCTCGAGTGCCGGCGGGCAGACATCGAAGGAGCGGCGCCAGATGAGCACCTGCTCGTCGCCGTGCTCCGCTGCGGCATCGGCCTTGTTGAGACCCTGCAACGCTCCGTAGTGGCGCTCGTTGAGCTTCCAGGATTTGATGACGGGCAACCACTCGCGATCCATTTGGCCGAGCACGATGTCGAGGGTGTGAATTGCGCGCTTGAGACGCGAGGTGTAGCAGACGTCGAAGTCGAAGCCCGCTTCTTTGAGGGCTCGACCGCCTGCTGCGGCTTCTTCGCGGCCCGTGTCGGTGAGCTCAACATCGGTCCAGCCGGTGAACAGGTTGAGCTTGTTCCACTCGGACTCTCCGTGACGGATAAGGACGAGTTGCATCGTCTGCTGGTCTGCTTGGTGCGCCATAGGGGCCTCCTTGATCTGGCACGGTGTGCGTGCCGTTTGCTTGACGCCGCAAAGGATACCCGTTTTAAGCTTAAAAGTTAACCAAGACTAACAAAATTGTTGTATTTGAATGGGATGGTGAAAGGGGGCTGCCGAAATGTCTCGATCTGTAACAACTAGGGATGGAAATTGGGCCTAGGTGTTACAGATCGAGACAGGAAGAAATGGTCCTATGGAAAATCTCGATCTGTAACAGCTGACCGCCAAAACCGGCCCTTCATGTTACAGATTGAGATGTTTGAAGTGGTGAGCTAACAGGCCGAACTTGGGGCCTATGTTGTCGCCCTTGAGGTCGGCGGTGTCCACTCGTAGGGCGTGCGTTACGCGATTGTTTCGAAACGGGTGGGAAACACAACGGGCCGACGATGCTCCTACTATGCCTATTCAACTGACTGTCTAAATATCTAGGGGAGGATCGCGATGCAGGCAGATTCCGCTCAGCAGCAGGGCCTTTATCGCCCCGAATTCGACCACGACGCATGTGGCATCGGCGCGCTTGCCGATATCAACGGTGAGCGCCATCACCAGATTCTGGACGACGCACTGTCCATTCTGGTCAACTTGGAGCACCGCGGCGGCACGGGACTCGAGAAGAATACCGGCGATGGCGCTGGCATCCTGTTCCAGGTTCCGCATCACTTTTTCCGTAAAGAGGCTCAAAAGTGCGGTCAGATTCTGCCGGCAGAGGGCGACTATGGCGTGGCCATGCTGTTCTTCCCGCAGGACGACAAGGGCGTAGAGGATGCCCGCCGCGTGTTTGAGGAGGGCTGTGCCGAGGCCGGCGTGCCGCTGCTCTTTTGGCGCGAGGTGCCCGTCGACCCGCACGACCTGGGCGAGACGGCCCGCGCCTGCATGCCCACTATCCTGCAGGCCTTCCTGGGCCGTCCGGACGACACGCCCGCCGGCGATGCCTTTGAGCGTCGCCTGTACGTGTGCCGCCGCACCATCGAAAAGAAGGCCGATGCCGAGTTTGCCCTGCGAGACAAGATCTTCTACGTGTGCTCCATGAGCTCGCGCACCATCGTGTACAAGGGCATGCTGGTCGCCACGCAGATGCGCCGCTTCTTCATCGACCTCAACGACGCCGCCGTCAAAACGGCCGTGGCGCTCGTCCACTCGCGCTACTCCACCAACGCCACGCCCAGCTGGGAGCGTGCGCACCCCAACCGCTTTATCATCCATAACGGCGAGATCAACACCCTCAAGGGCAACGTCAACTGGATTCGCGCCCGCGAACCCAACCTGTACAGCCCCGTGCTGCAGCACGATCTTGAGCGCGTGATGCCCATCATCAACCGCGAGGGTTCCGACTCCGCGATTCTGGACAACGTGCTCGAATTCTTGGTCATGAACGGTCGCCCGCTCACGCGTGCCGCGTCCATGTTGCTGCCCGAGCCGTGGGACCACAACGATAGCCTGAGTGAGGAGCGCCGCGCCTACGACGCTTACCAGTCCATGCTCATGGAGCCCTGGGACGGCCCGGCGGCCATCGCCTTTACCGACGGTCGCACGCTGGGCGCCGCCCTCGACCGCAACGGCTTGCGCCCCGCCCGCTACTACGTGACGCGCGATGGCCGCTTTATGCTGGCAAGCGAGGTGGGCACCATCGAGGTGAGCCCCGAGAACATCCTGACGAGTGGCTGCTTGGGACCGGGTCAGATGCTCGAGGTCGACTTTGCCCGCGGCCGCGTGATCTACAACGACGAGCTGCGCGCCCGCTATGCCAAGGAGAAGCCCTACCGCGACTGGATTGCCGAGGAGACACTGACCGTCGACGCGCTCGATGAGCCCGCCGCGCCCGCGCCCGCCGAGGATGCCGAGGTGCCCGCCGCCGTGCGCATGGCCAAGCTCGGCTATCACTGGGATGACGTCGACGAGGTCGTGCGTCCCATGGCCCAGCAGGGCAAGGCGCCGCTCGCCTCGATGGGTATCGACGCGCCGCTGGCCTGCCTGTCAAAGAAGACCCGCTCGTTCTTTGACTACTTCTATCAGCTGTTCGCTCAGGTCACGAATCCTCCGATCGATGCCCTGCGCGAGCACATGGTGACTTCGACCACGCTCTACCTGGGCAACCACGGCAACCTGCTCGAGGATTCCCGCACGGCCTGTCAGCTGGTGCGCTTGGAGCGCCCATTGCTCAACGAGGAAGAGTTCGAGCATATCTGTGCCATCGACCGTGTTGGCTTTAAGACCCGTCGTTTCCGTGCCGTCTACCGCCGCGATGCCGGCGAGGGCGCGCTGCAGGCTGCGCTCAAACAGCTTGCCGAGGACGTTGAGGCTGCGGTCCGCGACGGCGTGAACATTGTGGTGTTGAGCGATCGTGCCGCTGCGGGCGAGGTGCCCGTGCCGTCGCTGCTCGCCGTGGGCTGTGTGCACAACCACCTGATTCGCGCTGGCGTGCGTACCTTTGCCGACATCGTGGTGGAGTGCGGCGACGCCGTGTCCCCGCACGACTTTGCGGCACTGGTGGGCTACTCCGCGAGCGGCATCTATCCGTACAATGCGCATGCGTGCATCCGCGACTTGGCAGCACGCGGCGACCTGGACGTGACGGCCGAGCAGGGCATCGACAACTACAACAAGGCCGCGACGGCGGGTATCGTCTCCATCATGTCCAAGATGGGTATCTCCACGGTGCAGAGCTACCATTCGGCGCAGATCTTCGAAGCCGTGGGCTTTACGCCGGAGTTCGTCAACGCGTACTTTGCCGGCACGGTGGGCCGTGTGGGCGGTATGGGTGTCGAGGACGTTGAGCGCGAGCAAAACGAGCGCTACGACGCCGCGCTCGCTATCCTTAAGAGCCCGGCTCCCGATCAGCTGCCCACACTGGGTCTGACCAAGTGGCGCCCGCTCGGCGGCGAGGATCACCTCATCGATCCGCAGACTGTCTACTTGCTGCAGACCGCCTGCCGTGAGGACAGCTACGACACCTTTAAGGAGTACAGCGCCCGCCTGCACCGCACCGGCCGCGCCGTGCGCCTGCGCGACCTGCTGGACTTTGATGCCAGCGGTCGCACTCCGGTGGCACTCGACGAGGTCGAACCCGCACTCAACATCGTCCGCCGCTTTAACACCGGCGCCATGTCGTATGGCTCCATCAGCAAAGAGGCGCACGAGTGCATGGCCATCGCCATGAACCGCCTGCACGGCCGTTCCAACTCCGGCGAGGGCGGTGAGGACCCGCGTCGCGAGACCCCGCTGGCTAACGGTGATTCCAAGAACTCCGCGATCAAGCAGGTGGCAAGTGCGCGCTTTGGCGTGACGAGCCGCTACCTGTGCAGCGCCTTCGAGATTCAGATCAAGATGGCCCAGGGCGCCAAGCCCGGCGAGGGTGGCCACCTGCCCGGCAAGAAGGTCTACCCCTGGATTGCCGAGGTCCGTCAGTCTACGCCCGGCATCGGCCTGATCTCGCCTCCGCCGCATCACGACATCTACTCCATCGAAGACCTGGCCGAGCTCATCTTTGACCTTAAGAACGCCAACCCTGGCGCACGCGTGTCGGTCAAGCTGGTCAGCGAGGCCGGCGTCGGCACCATCGCCACCGGTGTGGCCAAGGGCGCTGCCGACAAGATCTTGATCAGCGGCCACAATGGCGGCTCGGGTGCCGCTGCTCGCGATTCGATCTGGCACGCCGGTCTGCCGCTGGAGCTTGGCCTTGCCGAGGCCCAGCAGACGCTGCTGCAAAACGGCCTGCGCTCGCGCGTGGTGCTCGAGGCCGACGGCAAGCTCATGGACGGCACCGATGTTGCCGTCGCCTGCCTGCTGGGCGCCGAGGAGTTTGGCTTTGCGACCATGCCGCTCATCTCCATGGGCTGCCTCATGCAGCGCGACTGCCAGCAGGACACCTGCCCGGCCGGCATCGCCACGCAAAATTGCCGTCTGCGTCGCGGCTTCCGCGGCAAGCCCGAACACGTCGAGCACTTTATGCTCTTTGTTGCCGAGCAACTGCGCGAGGTCATGGCGAGCCTGGGCTTCCGCACCGTCGACGAGATGGTCGGCCATCCCGAGTGCTTGCGCCAGATCGAGGTCCCGGGCAACCGCAAGGCCAACCTGCTCGATCTGACGCCCGTGCTGGCGAGCGCGACCTGCGAGTTTGGTGCCCATATTCCGGGCGCTGACGGTCGCCA